>LSCK01000035.1 GCA_001577135.1 Cloacimonetes bacterium TCS60
GGTTCTCCTCAGTAAATGACTTGAAGAATCTTTATCGATTTATTGAGATTATTTGGGAGTTTAAGGGTAACCCGGATTTTTCTTATAACATCAAGGATTTTGCCAGATTCTGCCATACAAATGTTAATAATGAGGATTTTAATCAGGCAAGGGTCAAAGAAACTAAGGCAATTAATCTTACCACCATACATAAATCAAAAGGGCTACAATTCGAGACAGTGATCGTATTTTTTAACCTGTCACGCAGGAGTAGATCCAAAATTAAGGGCTTACATAGATTTTTTCACTATAACAAAAATTATAATAAT
Organism: Cloacimonetes bacterium TCS60; assembly: GCA_001577135.1. Taxonomy (GTDB): domain Bacteria; phylum Cloacimonadota; class Cloacimonadia; order JGIOTU-2; family JGIOTU-2; genus TCS60. The sequence continues at coordinate 309 of LSCK01000035.1, forward strand.
TTTAAAGAGTTATGGCTAACCTATAATTATAAAAAGATAATTAGTAACTCAGATAAACAGTATCTCTCTCAGGAAAATGAAGAGAGGAAAATTGTAGAGACACTTGATACTGACTATGTAGCGTTGACCAGGGCTAAGAAAAATTTATTTGTAAACGCATATTTTAAAAAGAAGGGATTTGATAGTTTTTTTAATGAAATCTATAATGGAAACAATAGTTTGAGAATCCAGAGGCTACTTTTTGCCAAATTTTACTTTAAGTTTAAAGAAAATTTTATATCTGAAAGTGAAAATCGTAAAATATTTTCTCGCGGTGATTTAGAGCCCAATATTGGCAACCAGGAAATGCCTTCTGCTACATCAGAAGAACCAAACATCTCAAAATATTTCTCAATTTCTGAACCCACTTATGTTGAACGCTCAGATTGGAATCATACTTTAAAGGAAACTGGAGAAAAAGAGGATAGAATTCTTCTTGGTACAATAGCGCATTATTATCTAGCCCAGATTAAGGATTTTAACACTAAAACTGCAGCAGCTGCTCGAAGAAAAACTATAGCAAAATATGGGGCCTTGCTGGAGAGTCAATATTTGCATAGACTTATGGATGCAACCAATCAAAGCATCGAAGAGAATATAAAATTTTTCAAAAAACAGAATTGGGATTTGATTTTTACTGAATATTCAATTTTTGGCAGTGAAACCGAATCAAATCAAGAGTATCGTATCGACAGAATGCTGATCAGTCATAAAAAAAATGAAGTCTGGATAATTGATTTCAAAACTGGTGAAAAATTTGATGAAACCCAGATTAAGGATTACAAAAGCACATTATCCGGAATTCCATATTTTAAAGCAAACAAATTTAATTTTAAGGGGAAATATATTCAAATCGACCTGACCCTCTGAATCACTAAACATATTTTCTCAAAAAATTGACGAGAATTTACAACTTTTCAACTTTTACCTACCAAATGAAAAATAAAAAACATTTTGTTGTTGCCATTGATGGCCCAGCCAGTTCAGGGAAAAGTACCATTGCCAAAAATGCTGCTAAACTCCTAAATTGCATTTATATCGATAGTGGAGCTATGTACCGAGCTGTAGGTCTTTATGTACATCAAAATGAGATCGATATACAAAATGAGGAGCAGGTAAAAAAAAGTTTACCAGAAATATCTATTAAGATACAAAACCAGGGGGATGGAACTGATAATAAAATTATATTGAACAGCAAAGATGTTAGCAAAGCCATAAGACAACCAAAAATTTCCCAAAATGCTTCAATTGTAGCTAAATACGGCGCTGTACGCCAAAAATTAGTGCAGTTGCAAAGAAAAATAGCAAATAATAAATCTGTTATCATGGATGGAAGGGATATTGGTACAGTAGTGTTTCCTCATGCGGATTTTAAATTTTTTATAATAGCATCTGCTCAAGAAAGAGCCAAAAGAAGATGGAAAGAATTACGAGAAAAAGGTGAAGAGAAGCCACTTCAGGAAGTTTTAGATGAATTAAAATGGAGAGACAAAACAGATAGCTCGCGAAAGATTGCTCCCCTAAAAAGACCAAAAGATGCTATTGAAATTGATACTACTGCCTTATCGATAGAAGAGCAAACCAATCTTGTTTGTAACTACATCACAAAGAAAACAGCGGTGCACTAAATGAAAATTCGTTATTGGCTTGCCCAACGGTTCTTTGGTTTTTTTATAAAGGTGCTTTGGAATGGAAAAATCGAGGGATTAGATAAAGTTGATTCAACGCAAGGAGTTCTTATTTGTTCTAACCACACAAGTATTTTTGATCCCCCTTTTCTTGGATCAGTTTTTCCATACGAAGCCTATTTTATTGCTAAGAGCGAACTTTTTCACAATAAAATTATAAAGAAATTTTTATTATTTTTTAATGCTTTTCCCGTTAAAAGAGACGGATTCGCCCGCAAAGCAATTATTAAAAGCGAGAATCTTATCAACGAAAACAAAAATTTAATTATGTTCCCAGAAGGAAGTCGAAAATCGTGGGTTGCTAAATCCGGTATTGCCAGAATCGCTGTTAAAACTAACTGCAAAATATATCCAATTCAAATTGAGAATATCCTTGATTTCTGGGATTGTTTCTTCAGAAAAAAAGAATTAACTTTTACCTTTAAAAAACCTTTCGAACCGGGTTGGTATAAATCTTATGTTAAGGAAGATAGGATAAAATACAAAGAGTTATCAAACGTAATTTTACAGCGGATACGGGGGAATGAAAATGAACTTTGAAGTTATGGAGAATTCTGGTTTTTGCTTTGGTGTAAAAAGAGCTGTTGAAATGGCAGAAAAAGCAGCGGAAAAATATGCAAAAGTTGTTACACTTGGGCCTATCATACATAATCCCCAGATTGTTGAGCATCTAAGAGAAAAAGGATTAAGAGTGGTTAACAGTATTGATGAGATAAAAGATGAAGCAGTGATAATTCGTTCTCATGGTATAACATATGACGATTATTTAAAGCTCAAGAAAATGAATATTCAGATCATTGATGCAACCTGTCCTATTGTGAAAAAGGCACAAAAATATGCACAAAAATTGACAGGAGATGGGTACCATTTGGTTGTTTTGGGAGATGAAAATCATCCTGAAGTAGAAGCTCTTCTTAGTTATACAGATGATAATTGTAAAGTTATCTCAGAGATAGATATTGAACTAGATGGTAAAAGTGATAAAGTCGGTTTGATAGCCCAGACTACCCAAACCGAAAGTAAATTTGAAAAATTGGCTTATAATTTAGTAGCTCAAACTTATGAACTACGAGTTTTTAGAACAATTTGTAATGCTACCAAATTAAGACAAGAAAAAACTGATATTCTCGCAAAGAAAGCAGACTTGATGCTTGTTGTTGGTGGAAGAAACAGTGCTAATACTACTCATCTTAGTGAAATATCTCGAGGTAATGATTGCGAAACTTACCACATTGAAACTGCTGCTGAAATTAAAGATGTTTGGCTTGAGAATAAAAATTATATTGGAATTACAGCAGGTGCTTCCACACCTGATTGGATTATAAATAAAGTTAAAAATAAAATAAAAGAATATAAAGAAAATGAGGATAAAAAACAGTTAATGTAAAAATTAGGTGTCCTCAATCAAATCGGAGGAAAAATGGATAATGTCAAAGAAAGAATTGATGAAGAAAAAAATGAAAACAAGGAGGTATCACTGGAAGAAAATAACACTTCTAAAGATACTCCTGTAAAAGAAGAAAAAGTAACAGATGAGGATGAAAACTCCTTAAAAGAAACTTCTGATCAGGAAAACGAAACACAAGACGAGGAAGACGAAACCTCGGAAATTGAAAGTGAAAAGAAAGCAGAAACTGAAGAAAATGAAGCTGATGACAGTTCAGAGCAGGTAGAAAAAGCAGAATCTAAAGAGACTGAAGAGGATGAAGAAGAAAAAGATGAAATTGAACAAACTTCATCTGAAGAATCTACAGAAAAACAAACTGACAGTTCCCCTGAAACTGACCAAGATGAAACAGAGAAATCTCAATTTAAAAAAGAGATGGAAATGTATGAAAAAACCATGGAAACTGTCAAAAAAGGTAATGTTGTCGAAGGTGAAATTATTAGAATCGATGATCCCTATGTATTGGTTGACATTGGTTACAAAGCTGAAGGTTCAATTCCAATAAAAGAATTTAAAGATGAAAAACCTATCGAAGGGAATACGGTTTCTGTTTATATAGTTTCTAAGGAAGACAAAAAAAGCGGAAGACCACGTTTGTCCAAAAGAAAAGCTGATGTGAGAAAAACATGGAATAAGTTAGATGATGCAAATGCAGACAATGAATTAATTGAAGTTCATGTCGACAAAAGAGTCAAAGGTGGCTTAATTGCAAATTATAAAGGAATTCAATGCTTTTTACCCGCATCCCAGGTTTCTGTAAAAAAAATACCCAATCTGGATCATTTTATCGATGAAGTTTTTGCTGTGAAAATCATTAACTTCAATCGTCCCAAAAGTAACATTGTCGTGTCGCGTAAAATGGTCCTGCAAAAAGAACGTGTTCAAAAGAAGAACAAATTGATGGACAATCTGCAAGAGGGAAAAGAGATTGATGGTGAAGTGAAAAACATTATGGATTATGGAGTTTTTGTTGACCTCGGTGGTATTGATGGCTTGGTACACGTTTCTGATATGTCCTGGGGGCATATTTCTCACCCCTCAGAGATGTTGAGCATTGGTGATAAAGTTAAAGTTAAAATCCTCTCTTATGATAAAAAGAAAGAAAAAGTATCACTAGGTATCAAACAATTAGTTCCCCATCCCTGGAAAAATATTGAAATTAAATATCCCGAAGGTTCCAAAGTTAAAGGTACCGTAACTAATCTTACTAATTATGGTGCTTTTGTTGAACTGGAAAAGGGAGTTGAAGGCTTGATACATATCAGCGAAATGTCATGGACTAAAAAAATTGTCCATCCCAAGCAAATTCTTCAAGTCGGGAATGATGTTGAAACGATTGTATTGAAAATTGATAAAGAAGAACACCGTATCTCTTTGGGCTTAAAGCAGATTAAACCAAATCCGTGGTTAACAATTGATGTCCTTCATCCAGTGGGCTCCACTGTTACGGGTAAGATAAAAAATATAACTGAATTCGGTGCCTTTATGGAAGTTGCAGATGATATTGATGGTTTGATACATATTTCGGATCTTTCCTGGACTAAAAGAATAATGCACCCGAAAGATGTTCTAAAAGTTGGGAAAGAAGTTACTGCACAAGTTCTCTCCATTGATAAAGTTATGCAGAGAATTGCTTTGGGAATAAAACAACTCGAACCCGACCCATGGGATAAAATTGAAGAAAAAATGTCTTTGAATTCAGAACACACGGTCAATATCTCTACAATAATCAATAAGGGAGCTATTGTTCAAACTAACAAAGGCATAGAAGGTTTTGTTCCAACCTCTCATTTAGGTATTCCAGGATTGCAAGATCCCAAACTGGCCTTTGAAAAGGATGAAGAAATTCCTGTAAAAGTAATTGAAGTAGATGAAAATAATAGACGCCTTATCTTAAGTGTAAAAACTTATTTCTTTGGTAGAGAAGAAAAAGAAGTTAATGATTTCGTTAAAGAACATCTGAAAAAGATAAGAGAAAATAAAGAAAAAAATAAAAATTAAAAACTAGTACGATCTTAATCAATTATTTAAGATGCTACATAATTTAAG
>LSCK01000036.1 GCA_001577135.1 Cloacimonetes bacterium TCS60
CTCATAAACTCTCTTTTTATAATTCCTTAGGCAGGAAATGCATTCTTCAGATGAATTATCCTCTTAAATGTTAAGTAGCATAATCCAAGTCCGGCCAATGAAATTATTCTTTGTACCCACAGAACAAATTCTCCGTATCCGGGATTGTAAAAAAATATAAGGAAGATGCACACAGCTACCAGAACAGAAGCTAAGATCCATTGTATATAATAATTTAGTTCCACTTTAATAATACCGGAGATAAAGCTACCTACTATAGCACATCCCCAGCCAGCAAAAGCACCGGCAATTACATCCAGAGGCCAATGGGCACCAACACAAATACGAGATATGCCCACCAATATGGCAAATAATAATACTGCATATTTCAGGATTAAACTGCGAAATCGGAATATTATGAGCGCAGCAAAAGCAAAGATTGTAGTTGCGTGAGCTGAAGGAAATGATTTGCTAGTAAGGGTGTCACCCAGCAGATTCATCAGATCAAGATTAAAGATATCGTATGGTCTGGGATTATTGAAAAAGGGCTTAGTGATCTTGATGAACAAGGTTATCGTAATAGCTATTATAAGCCATCGAAATAAAATTGTTGGCTTTTTCCAGGTGAATAAGAGCAGCAGGACAGAAATCCAAAGACCATTACCAAAGTTTGTGATCACTTTCCATAGCAGGGGAGAAGTGGCTTGCGGGAATTTATTGAACCAGTGAAAAAGCAAGGTGTTCAAATCTGCCAGATAAACAATAGCAAAAAGAACAAATGATACAACCAGAGGAAAATAGAGCCAGCGTTCCTGTGATTTAAGATTCGAGGGATACATATTTGTTAAAATCCCAGCTCTTTTTCGATTGCAGCCATAGCTTCTATTGTATGTTCAAGGAACTCTTCCAGTTTCATATCGAATTCTTGGCAAGAGCTAATCTGGTCTCGATTAGCACCAGCAGCAAACCTTTTTGCATTGAAACGTCGCCTTAAAAAATCTTTGTCAAGAGCTGATATTTTCTTCTCAGGATGCATTAGTGTGGCTGCGATGACCAAGCCGGTTAGAGGATCTAAAGCATAAAGTACCTTGTCCATTTTGGATTTGGCTTCCACATGTCCGGGGTGAGCCTTTATCGCGTAAATTACTTTTTCATCCACTCCACCCATCTCTTCTAACATTTCTGCGGTTTTTATACCATGTTTATCAAAATCATCCTTTGTCTCTTCATAATCGAGATCATGCAAAAGTCCTGCCAATCCCCACAAATCCTCATCCTCACCAAAATATTTAGCAAAATGTCGCATCCCTGCTTCCACAGCCAGACAATGCTTTTGTAAATTCCTGTTCTTCAAATTTTCCTTCAATATTTTTAATGCTTTTTCGCGTGTCATTATATCCTTTCATTCTAACTTATTTGCTAAGATAAAAAATATTTTCTAATCCAAAAATAAAAGAATTCCTCAAATTCCTGTAAAGTTTTTTCTTATCAATGAAATAGCAGCAATAAAAATAATGAAAATATTTACAATTTAATTAAATAACAGCTAAATCGGCTAACAAATTCTTTAGGAGGAAATATGAATAAAAAAATAATTATTGTAATTTTAGTAACATTGGTGATTTTTGGGTGTTCACAACAAAAAGTTGTAAATAAGGAGCGAGTACTCCTGAAGCAGAATTTACAAGAGGGTACAGAGCAATCTTACAAGTATGACATTACTATCCAGAATACATCCATAATAAAAGGTAATACACAGACAAGTACTACTACCCTGGGTTTTAAAATTACCAATAAAATCAATCGAATTAAGCATGACACTTTAGAAGTCAATGCTATTTTTGATGAGATAGCGGGTTCAGTAAAAACTTCCAGAGGTATGCAGCAGATACCTGATCTGGATAAATTAGAAGGCGATAGTATCAGCGTAAAGATACTTCCTGGCGGAAAAGTGGAATTTATGGGAGAAGAAACCGAAGATGATAACAGGCTTTTAAGTATCTTCAAATCAACCCTAAGTAATCTTTATCTTTTTCTGCCTGGCAAAGAGATGAAAGTGGGAGAAAAATGGGAAGATGAAAGTGAAGAAGAAGGAGTAAGTTCTAAAACTATTTATATTTTAACAGGATTTGAAAATAACAAAAAGTGGGGAGAAGTTTGTACTATTGCAACTAAATCAGAGATTTCTCAGATAAATGATATGACAAAAGGCGGTATGGAAATTCATACAGAATCTTCCGGTACAAGCTCCAGTACTATTTATTGTAACACTGATAATGGTTTGGTTGCAAAAATAAAAAGTCACGCGGCTCTGGAAGGAACCTCTGAAGTTAGCGGTAATCCCATGATGGGAGATATGACAATTCCAACTTATGTTAATGTTGACACTGAAGTAGAAAGAATAAAATAATTTTATTTCCGCCGATGCGCCGAGAGTAAGACTGGTAAAGATTTGTTCGCACAACAGTCGTTGTTATAATATTTGGTTGGAATTTGTATAAAGTGGTGTTAAAAAAAAGGAGACAATATGTTACAATTGAAAATTAATCCCGGAACTATTAGATTTCGAGCAGTAATTTTACTTGGTTTATTTGTTTTAATAATCGGTTGTGCTCAGACAGTTGATTATACATATCTGCAACAATTTAACAAAAACAAATATCCCCAAGCTGATGCTATAATAGTGAACGACAGTACACATATCGACCTGCAGGAAAATGGTAAGTACGTTTCACAACACTACAAATTAGTAAAGATACTAACAATGAAAGGGAAAGCACAATTTTCTGAAGTGTCTGTTGGTTATTTTACCAAATACGATACGGTGATAGTGGAAAAGGCAAACGTGATCAATGCGGATGGGTCTGTGATCGAGGTGGAACCAGAGAGCATTAAAGATGTAAAAATACCAGCATTCGGTAAATTTTTTCTACCCAGTGTAAGAATGAAAAAAATTACTTTTCCTGAAGTAAAAGAGGGCTCGAGCATCGAATATTGCATTAAGGATATTGTGAGTAATCCTCCTAAAGATGATGATTTTAATTCTATTCAACTCTTTGAAAACGATAATCCAATTCTCAATAAAGTTTATGAAATTAAAACCAGTATGGAATTGGATTGGATAGTGGAAAACAAGCCCAAACTTGTGAAAGATGTTGTACAAGATGAAGGTAAGAAAAAGCTATACAAGTGGAAAGTGACAGACGTACCGGCCTATAGAAAAGAACCATTGATGCCACCACCTCAGAATGTGTTAGCCAAATTAGTTGTAAGTTCTGTCAGTTCATGGCCGGAGTGGTCTCGCTGGTGTTATCAACTTTGTCAAGATAAGATAAAAACCACACCTGAGATGGATACCCTGGTGGATAGTTTGTTGGTGGATAAAAAAACTCGAATCGATAGTATTAAAAGCCTTTATTATTGGGTTTCCCAAAATATTCGCTATGTGGGTACAAAAATGTCAGGAAAAAAAGGAGGCTATGAGCCTTTTCCTGCTGCAGAAACTTTTAAGAAAAAATATGGAGTCTGCCGGGATAAGGCTGCTCTGTTAGCAGCTCTTTACAAACAAGCAGGATTTGATGCTTATGTTGTTTTGATTAATCCAATGTTGGATATTAAAGCTGATATTCCTCATGTGAGTGAGTTTAATCATGCTATTACAGCTATTAAAAACAGGGATGGATCCTATCTTTACATTGATGGTACTGCAGAAAATACAAGTGAGTTACTCCTGACCATCGAGCAAGATAAAGCAGTATTAATTGCAACTCCCCAGGGTGAAGAGATACTTTATACTCCCAAGTTACCGGCTGAATCCAGTAAATTTTCTATTATTGCTCAGGGAGAGATTGATAAAGAGAACAAGCTCCAGGAAAAACTGGTCATGAAAACCACCGGATTAATGGGAATGGCATTTAGGCAGATTCTAACAAAAATTCCAGCAGAGCAGAGCAAAATGATTTTTAATAAGATGATCACGGGAATGTGCAATCAGGCAAAACTGGATACTTTCTATCACACTGATCCGGAAAATCTGGATAAACCGTTGGAGCTCACGTTTAAAATTTCTGCAGAGGATTTTGGCTTAAAACTAGATAAGGAGTTTTCCTTTAAGTTTCCGTTAAGTACGAGCGGAGGAGCCACTGTGTCATCAACTATGGGAGCAGGACAAAATCCTTTTGCTAATGACGAAAGAGTATATCCTTTAAATTTGTATTCAACTATGCAAACTGAAATTAATGAGACCATTCGGATTCCACAAAATTATCAAATAAAAAATCTGCCCGAATCAATAGTCAGGGGATCAGAGAATTTTTTCGTGGAGAGCAGATACAGCGCGAAAAATAGCTCTATCCAGCATAAAATGGTTACCAGTTTTGAAGATTATATTTTTCTGCCAGAAGAGTATAAAAAGATGAAAGAAATTATGGATAAATTGTCTCAATTAGGTGAACAAGAGATTATTTTAGAACAGAAAGGAGAGAAGCAATGAAAAAAAATTTAATTTCTGTCCTGTTTTTTCTGTTGATTTCTAATAGTGTATTTGCAATTTCTAATGGAAATAATTGTGCAGTTGTCCTTAGGGACAGTACTCATACTTTTGTCGATGAAAATAATATGGTTGTTCAAACAAGTTATGAGAAGATAAAAATTCTCAACACAAGAGGTAGAGAAGTGTTCGGTGATATTAAGCGACGCTTTAATGCCAAAAAACAGGAATTTGAAATAATCAAAGCTCATACGATCAGGCCTGATGGAGAGCTTGTGCAACCGGTGAAAAGCGGCATCTCCGTGGTAAGCGCTCCCGAAGTGGGTTATGCTACTCAATATACAAATATGCAGATGCAAGTTGTTTCTTTTCCTGCTCTGGAACCAGGTGCTATCATTGAATATAAGTATAAAATAATCTCGCAGGAATCGTCCGAGCATCTCCCTTCCGGTAAAATTATCTGGCAAGAAAATTACCCTGTTAAAAAGAAAATATTTAAACTAACATTTCCGCAGAACAAAGAAGATGATTTCAGATTTAAGCTAAAGAAAACCGAGATCGCACCGGAAATCTCAAAACAGGATGAAGATGTTACTTATTGTTTTGAAATGAAGGATATCACTAGAATAAAAAGAGAAGCAAATCGGCCTTCAAACTCGGAGTTATCTCCGCTCCTTTTTTATGGTTTTAATAAATCCTGGCAGGATGCTCTGCAAGATTATCAAGATGAATTCTATCATGCCACCGATGTTACAAAAGATTTGCAACAGAAGATCGAAACTTTATCCCTTGATGAGGGAAAAGAGGTTGAGCAGATTGTAAATTTTGTCAAACAGGATATTAGAAATGTAAAGCTTTACTTTTACAAGGGGATTTCACAACTGTACTCTGCCGATCAGGTTCTAAATAATATGTATGGAACACCCCAGGATAAAGCTGTTTTACTTGTATCTCTTCTGCAATCTATCGGTGTTGATGCCTATCCGGTGCTGGTGTCTAATCGTGATGTTAAAGATTTGGAAAGCGCTTTACCATTTATGAAGATGTTTAGCTATATCATTGTAGCTATCCCGAGAGCAGATGGTATCGTGTATGTTTCTCCTTCTAATCAATTTTGCCAGTACGGCTGGCTGCCTTATAGATTTCAGGATCGCGAAGCTGTTATGTTAAAACCGGCAGAAACTGATTTTGTCCACATACCCTTGTCCAAATTAGAAGATAGTATTTCCTTATCAACCCTCGAGGCACAGATCGATAAATTCGGTAATCTTTCAGGTGAGTTTGAAATTGAAGGATTTGGATATTATGACCAAAAATTACGCCATTCTCTCAAATTTAAAAATCTTCACCTGCAGAAACTTTACTTTAATAGCTTTGTTAATGCCATACGCAACGGTGCAGAATTAATTGATTTCAGTTTAACAAATCCTGAATTTTTACAACAGAATATGCTGATCACTGTAGAATTTGAAATACCTAATTTTGTAACTATACAGGGAGATAGAAAGAAAGTAAAAATTCCAAAGCCGGCAATTATATCCGCCCAAATCCGAAATTATACTTCTTCTAAATCACGGGAATACACTCTGCAACTTGGTCCACCCAGAAGTGTTTCCTATGAATTTAACATCGGCTTACCAGATTATAAAGCTGCATATTTACCAGCAGGAAAATTGAATTTTGAGAATGTCGCTGACTTCCAAATTGATTCCAGCTTTGAAGATAAAGCGCTAGAATTCCGCATGGATTACCAATATCACAAAACTCATGTTCCTACTGAAAATTATAGCGATTTCAAACAATTTCAAAACGGATACTTCAATCAAAATAATTGGCTACTGCTGTTTAATTGAATTTAATAAAATCACGCAAGGAGGTGAGATTCATGTCTAAAAGTATAAGAATAGG
>LSCK01000037.1 GCA_001577135.1 Cloacimonetes bacterium TCS60
GTTCCAATTGATCTCTATTTTCAATAAAAGTGAGGCGACAATTGAAATTATCTAGTATTTCATAATTTTTCTTGGCGGAAGGTGAGAGTTTGGTTTTATCTCCGATCACATAGCAATTCACAATATAATTATGATTGTGCAACCAGCGTGCAATCACCAATCCGTCCCCACCATTATTTCCTGTACCGCAGATAACAGCGATGGGGCTTCGTTTTTCAATTAGATTTAATTCAATGATTTCCGCTGCTTTTTTACCAGCATTTTCCATAAGAACTAAACCATCTATACCAACATTTTGGATAGTGTATTTATCAAGATTTTTCATCTCCTCAGGACTTAGTACAAACATAATATTCTCCTATTTATAAGGTTTTACTTTTGTACAATAAAAATTTATTATTTTCATAATCTTATCCAACGTTTGTAAAGAGTTAAATTCGGTTTTACATTTTTTGTGATAAAATGGTTACTTGTCTTTAATCTTTAATTTTATAGCGAAAGTTGTACCCTGGTCAATTTTACTCTTCTCGATGTAGAGCTTACCCTCGTGGAATTCTTCTACAACTCTTCTAGCGAGACTCAAACCTAAACCCCAGCCACGTTTCTTTGTAGTCATCCCGGTATTATAGATTGAATTTTGGATTTTCCGGGAAATTCCAACACCTTCGTCTTTGATAAAGATATACAAATAATTGCTTTTTTTGGAGGTGGAAATCTCTATTTTTCCGGAAGTTCCTTTCATGGCATCGATCGCATTCTTAATTAAGTTTTCCAGAGCCCATTTCAACAGATCTGGTTCGCAGTAAATTTGAGTTTGACTGTGCTCATTATTATATAAAAGTTCAATTTTGCTGCTTTTTTTGGGCAAACGAGGCTTGAAGTAAGAAATCGTTTCCAGGATGATTTTGTCAATACGAGATTGTTTTAATTTAATGTTTGATCCAACTTTGCCAAATCGAGATGCAACATTGTTGAGACGATTGATATCCTGTTCCATTTGAACAGTAGCATTTTTGTAAACTGGGTCAGATGAACCTTTCAATTTATCTTTTAAAACTTCTACCCAACCCATTAATGAAGTGATGGGAGTACCAAATTGATGGGCTGTTTCTTTGGCAAGTCCAATCCAGAGATGCTCCTTTTCTCTTTTCTTAAGTGTAATAATTAAAAAAGTTCCCACGGCAATAAATAGGAAAAATATAATGATCTCAAAAAATGGTAAAAATTTAAGCCTTTTCATGGTGCTGGATTCACTGTAATAGATTTTTGAGATGATTTTGTTGGTATGAGGCTCACGCAATGCTATGTATTGATTTTTAGCTTCAAACTTACTAATGAAAGGTTTCAATTTTGTTGTTTCAAGCTGATTGGGAGAGAAAGAAGAGCCCTCCAAATCAATTCCTTCAATATTCTTCCAGTATTTGGGCTGGTTGTTTCCATTAGTTACAATAATGGGAAAATCTATTTTTTGGACTACGTCTGTCAGAATAATTTCCAGTAGATCACTCTCAATGTCCTCTTTAGTAGAAATTTCAACGAATTTAGCGTAGATCTTGGGAAAAACTTCTAGATCCTTGCGTACCTGCACTAACAGACTGTTTGTATAAATAACGAAAAAAAGTATTATGATCACACTTCCAATTATAAAATAATATTTAACAAAAAGGGAAGGTTTTTTATTAAACTTCATCCTTGGCTTTTTCCCAGAAGTGTTCAAGTTTTTCGAGGTCGGAAGAGAAAAGTTCTTCCTGTAAATTATCTTCCATGTACTGAAATCTTTTGATGAATTTACTAATTGTTTTGTGTAGAGCAAATTCCGGATCTATTTCCAGTTTACGAGCAACATTCACCATCGCAAAAAGGAGATCACCCATTTCATCTGCCATTCTCTCTTTATCATTATTTTCTAATTCTTCTTCAAATTCCCGTAATTCTTCTTTCAATTTTTTGTAAGTATCTTCTGTATTTTCCCAGTCAAAACCGACATTAGCAGCTTTTCCCTGCAAACGATTTGCTTTGATAAGAGCTGGTAATTCTTTTGGTAAACCACTTAAGAGTGATTTTCTGTGCTTCTTCTCATCTCTCTTGATTTTGATCCAGTTCTCTTCAACCTGAGCTGCTGTGTCTGCTTGTGAATCACCAAAAATGTGAGGATGTCTTCTTTTTAGTTTTTTTATAATATTACCCAATACACCCTCGATATCAAAACTCTCTTTTTCTTTTGCCATTTGAGCTTGGAAAACAATATGTAACAAGAGGTCTCCCAATTCTTCCTTTAACAATTCATCATCACCTAGTGATATTGCTTCACAAACTTCATAAACTTCTTCAATCATATGGGAACGTATAGATTCCGGGGTTTGTTTTTTGTCCCAGGGGCATCCCTTTTTAGGATCACGTAATTTTGCCATTACTTCTACTAATTTATCAAATTTATTCATGAATTCCTTTTATATGAGTGAATGCCCTGTATCTAATTCTGTAGGAGAAAACTCAATTTTTTTAATTATGGTCTTTTTGATCAAACAAGAGTTTAAAATCGGTAACGAGAGAAATTGCCGGGGTAGGAGTTATATTCAAATCTTAAATGAAAATTTTCACTGGGGGAGTAATCCAAACGAAAGTTAGGTAGTACTTTGGAATTATCCTGTAAGGAAAAATCGCTATCAATATTTGAATTTTGAAAATTTACAACGTTAAGGTCCAATTGCAATTTTAAATCTGATGATAGATTGTAGCGAAAGCGATTTTTAAAATTTGAGATAAAAATTGGTTTGCTACCCGAACTCATTATAGATGTAAAGGATATGCTTTGAGAAGATTTTAATTTGCTTAAACTAAGGGTAGAGGGAAACTTGAAGGGAGAATTGAACGCAGAATTTTCTGTTAAATTTTCTGCATAAACGCTAAAAGTTAATAATAAAACGATAACTATACTTAATAATATTTTTTTCATTTTTTACCTCTATTATGGAGATATTCGATTAATCATTCTGGGAAATGGTATTGTTTGTCTTATGTGACGAATACCAGCTAACCAGCCAATTAGTCGTTCTAGACCCACGCCAAAACCACTATGAGGAACTGTCCCATATTTGCGTAGATCCAGGTACCACTGGTATTCATCCATGGGTAAATTGTCTTCCTGCATACGTTTCTTGAGAATATTATAATCTTCTTCACGTTCTGAACCACCAATTATTTCGCCAAATCCTTCTGGTGCAATGAGGTCATCACAGAGTGCTAGGTCTTCGTTTTCTGGGTCTGTTTTCATATAAAAAGCTTTAATGTGTTTAGGCCATTTTTCAATAAATGTCGGTACATCGAAATTTTTGCTAATTGCTTCTTCCTCTTCCGTTCCGAAATCATCATCATAGCTGATATCGTAGCCTTCATCCTTCAGAAAATCTATTGCTTCTTTATGGGTCAGGACCATAAAGGCTGCATCTGCCTTTTTAAGAACATCGATATCACGTTCCAACTCGTTTAATTCCTGTTTATTTCGTTCAACTACTCGTTGTATTACAAATCTAATTAATTCCTCCTGGATCCGCATGTTTTCTTTATGTTTTACAAAAGCGGCTTCTGCATCCATCATCCAGAATTCAGTTAGATGTTTACGGGTTTTGGATTTCTCAGCTCTAAAAGTTGGTCCAAAATCATAAACTCGTCTTAAACTCATTATACCTGTTTCTGCATAGAGTTGCCCTGATTGGGACAGGTAAGCTTTGCCCTGATCGAAATAGGGAACTTCGAATAAAGTAGTTGTTCCCTCACAGGCATTGGGTGTAAGTATAGGGGAGTCGTAACGATAGAATCCGTGCTCATCTAAGAAAGTTGTGATAGCATGATAAACTGTG
>LSCK01000038.1 GCA_001577135.1 Cloacimonetes bacterium TCS60
TTTCCTTCAACTGCCTGTACACTTCAGCACAAACTTGGTTTAAATACAATTCCAGCCTTTGATATTTCAGCTGGATGTAGCGGTTTTTTATATGCAATTTCTATTGCGAAACAATTTATTGAGAATGGTAATTCACAAAATGCTATTGTGGTTGGAGTAGAGGAGTTGACTAAAATAACTAATTGGGAAGACCGATCAACATGCGTTCTGTTTGGAGATGGTGCAGGTGCAGCTCTTCTCACAAGGGCTGAGGATGGTGAAACTTCCGAAATAATAGACACATATATTTCCTCAAATGGAAAATACGGGGATTTACTAATCCAACAAGCAGGCGGTTCGAAAAACCCGGCTTCTCATAAAACTGTGGATGAAAATCTTCATACTGTTTATATGGAAGGAAATAAAATTTTCAAACAGGCTGTAAAGGCAATGGGACATTCAGCTACAAAAATATTAAAGGATAATGGTCTTAGCGGCAAAGATGTAGATTGGTTAATTCCACATCAGGCGAATATGAGAATAATTGCCTCTACTGCTAAAAAAGCAAAAATAAGACCAGATAAAGTAATAACAAACATCGAGAAATATGGTAATACATCTTCCGCTAGTATCCCTCTAGCATTTGCCGAAGCAGTTGAGGATAGAATAATCAAGCGTGGTGATATTGTCGTTTTAGATGCTTTTGGAGCAGGATTAACCTGGGGTAGTATATTACTAAGATATTAAAAAATGAGTAATAAGAAAAAAATTGCTTTTGTCTTTCCTGGTCAAGGAGCGCAATACGTAGGAATGGCACAGGAGTTTCATGAAATTCCAAAATTTAAATCCTATTTTAAAGAAGCTAACGAAATTTTGGGATTTGATCTGGAAAAAATTATGCTGCAGGGTCCAGCTCAAAAATTGAAGCAAACATATATAACTCAACCTGCTATCTTACTTCACAGTATCATGGCTCTTGATTTTCTCAAAACAAAATTAGATCTGCAACCTGTTTTTGCTGCAGGGCATTCTTTAGGTGAATTCTCTGCCCTAGTTGCTGCTGAAGTTATAAACTGGAAAGATGCTCTCTATCTGGTTCATAAAAGAGGGAAATTTATGATAGAAGCTAATGATGGGACTCCCTATAAAATGGCTGCTATCCTTGGATTAGATCCACAAACTATCTCCCAAATTTGCGAAACTACAGAAGGTACTGTGGTTGCTGCAAATTATAATACTCCCGGGCAAACTGTAATTAGCGGAGAAAAATCAGCTGTATCTCTCGCTATGAAAAAATGTAAGGAAAATGGTGCTAAAAGAGTTGTACCATTAGTAGTAGGTGGCGCTTTCCATTCTCCCCTGATAAAGGAATCAGCAAAATTATTGCAAGCAGAAATGAAAAAAATTAATTTTAAACAAGCAAAAATACCCATAATTTCAAACTTTACAGCACAACCTGTATCTGATCCAGAAAAAATTGTAAACAATCTAAAAAATCAAATTGTTTCCCCGGTTCGCTGGGTGGAGTCAGTTAACTACATGGCTAAGAATGGAGTTGATACGATTATAGAATTTGGACCCAAAAACATTGTCTCAAGAATGATTCGCTCTATCGATAGAAAAATAGAAAGATTTAATATATCTAAGCCTGATGATGCAAAAAAGATTTTAAACAATCTTAGTAAAATCAATAATTAATTTGAATGGTATAACTATGGTAAATTTAAAAAATAAGGTCGCGATCGTTACAGGAAGCGCACGGGGTATTGGAAAATCTATTGCAACCTCCCTCCTTGAAAAAAATGCTCAAGTTATTATTATTGACCTGGATAAGAGCAAAATTGAGCAGACAGTAGGGGAGCTCAAGAAGATTAGTAAAGATGTTAGCGGGTCGGTTTGTGATATAACAGATTCAAGCGCAGTAAATAAGATGGTAAAGCAAGTTTATAAAAAGTTTGGTTCAATTGACATACTGGTAAATAATGCTGGCATAACCAGTGATAAACTATTAATTCGTATGAAATCTGATGATTGGAAAAAAGTTTTAGAAGTTAATTTAACCGGCACTTTTAACTGCACACAAAAAGTTTCTCGCATTATGATGAAACAAAGAAGCGGAAAAATCATTAATGTTTCTTCTATTATTGGTATTATTGGCAATCCTGGTCAATCCAATTATGCTGCTTCAAAAGGTGGTATAATTTCATTCACCAAATCTATAGCTAAAGAACTTGCCATACGTGGAATAAATGTAAATGCTATTGCGCCAGGATTTATTAAAACAAAGATGACAGAAAAATTACCAGATAAAGTTAGAGAAGAATATTTGAAGCAGATTCCAATGAAAAAATTTGGAACTCCCAAGCAGGTTGCTGACTTAGTTCTATTCCTCTCTTCAAAAAATTCTGAATATATTACTGGACAAACCATCTCTATCGATGGTGGAATGGTTTAACAAAACAAATAAATGATTAAAGATAAGGAGACAAATATGAATAATGTAACAAAAGCAAAAGTTCTTAAGATCATAACTGATCAGTTGGGTGTTACAGAAGATGAAGTAGTTGAAGAGGCAAAATTTATTGAAGATCTCGGTGCTGATTCTCTTGATACCGTTGAGTTAATTATGGAGCTTGAGGATGAATTTGATCTTGAAATTCCAGACGAAGAAGCAGAAAAGCTTCAATCAGTTAATGATGCTCTTTCCTATATTGATGAAAATCTTGAAGAATAATTACCAAATATAATTTGTTCTTGGAGTTTTAGCCCACATTCTGTATGATCTTTTACTATAATTACCAGTTTGTGGGTTTGCTCTTTTTTAAAATGGAAGGATAAATTTTAATGGAAGAAAAACGCGTAGTCGTAACCGGAATTGGAACCATAAATCCTCTTGCTCATTCCGCTAAAGAAACCTGGGAAAAACTCTGTGAGGGAAAATCAGGAATAAAAAAAATTACTAGTTTCGATACAGAAGATTTATCTGTTAAAATCGCTGGACAGGTTACTAACTTTGTTCCCACCGAATATTTTAACAAAAAAGAAGTACGAAAGATGGATACCTATGCTCAATACTGCCTTGTTTCTGCACAGAAAGCCATGCATGATGCTGAGCTGAAAAACTACGATGAAAATAGTATAGGTGTTATTACAGGAACTGGAATCGGTGGTATGGAAACTTATGAAGAACAACTGGAAAGGTATATGAAACGAGGTGCGAGAAGAGTTAGTCCCTATTTTATCCCTAAAATGATAGCCAATATTGCTGCGGGTCAAATAGCAATACGTTTTAAGGCCCGTGCCATAAATTTTAATGTAACCTCAGCTTGTACCTCAAGTGCAAATGCAATTGGAGAATCTTACAGAGCAATTAAATATGGTGAGGTAGATGCCATGATTGCAGCAGGTTCTGAGGCTTCAGTGACTGCATTTACAATTGCAGGATTCTCCAACATGAGAGCTCTTTCTACCCGTAATGATGAGCCCACCACAGCTAGCCGTCCTTTTGATAAAGAAAGAGATGGATTTGTCCTGTCCGAGGGAGCGGCAACTTTAATTTTAGAAAACCTTAAACATGCTAAAGCTAGAGGTGCTAAAATATATGCGGAAGTGGTAGGTTACGGAGCAACATGCGATGCCTTTCATATTACAATGCCAGCTAAAAATGGCGAAGGTGGTGCAAAAGCCATGCTGAATGCCATGGATTCAGCAAAGATTCAACCGGAGGATGTACAATATATAAACGCTCATGGCACTTCAACTCCTCTCAATGATAAAAGTGAAACTCTTGCTATTAAAACTGCCTTTGGGGATGCTGCTTATAACTTAAAAATAAACTCTTCTAAGTCTATGCTCGGACATACTTTAGGAGCCGCCGGTGCCCTAGAATCTATGATAGTAGTACAATCGATAAAAAATGGTAAAATCCATCCCACGACAAATCTCACCAATCCTGACCCAGAATGCGACCTTGACTACAATCCTGAGAAAGCTATAGATCTTGATATTAATTATGCCCTAACCAACTCTTTTGGCTTTGGTGGACATAATGCTACAATTGCTTTCAAAAAATATGAATAATGTTGAGGATTTGAAAAACAGAAAAAAACTCAAGCTGGAAAAACTTAGAAAATCCTTATCAAAACTCGAGGAAGCAATAAATTATCAATTCAAAAATAAAAACCTGGCTATTGAAGCTCTAACCCACAAATCTTTTTATCCCCAAAAACCTATTTCTATCTCCGAGAAACTTGAATTTTTGGGTGATTCTGTCCTTGAATTGACCGTAACCGAAGCAATTTATAAGGCATATCCCGGCAAAACTGAAGGTGAATTAACGAAATTAAGATCAAAAATTATTAGTAGTAATTTTTTATACGCAAAATCTGTGAAATTTAATCTTGCAAAATTTATTATTACTGACAGAAGTATCTCTCCCAATGAGTTGAAGAAAAACAAATCAATTTCTGCAAATGCTATGGAATCTTTGTTTGGAGCAATATTTCTCGATAGCTCTTTCGTCGAAGCTAAATATGTTATTAAAAATATTGTACTTAAAGATGTGAATACCTTTCTCCAAAAAAGTATTTTAAAAAATTATAAAAGCAAATTACAGGAAATAAGTCATAAAAAATTTCACAAAGCTCCAGCATATTCTACCAAAAAGGTGAAGGGGCCTGACCATAATCGAAAATTTTATATTGAGGTAGAAATTAACAATGAGTACAGGGCAACGGGTAAGGGAAAATCAAAAAAGAGGGCAGAGCAGAGAGCTGCTAAACACTTAATAAAGAAAATCAAGAAATTATAACTACATATGATATTAACTTTTATATCGCTTTGCCTTCTGGCTGCACTTCTAAGCTATTTTTACTACAGGGATACAAATCCTCACATATCCCTAAGAGCAAAAATCTTCCTGGGTACTTTACGTTTCATATTCTTTTTGATAATTTTCCTTTTTCTACTTACACCTATTTTACACTTTATTGATAACTCCCAAATTAATCCTGAAGTTGCCGTTGTCGTCGATAGTAGCTTCAGCATGAATGAAATCATGCAAAACGGTAAAACAAAATCTGAAATAGCTTCGAAAATTGTCCAAAACTTGCAAAATAGAAACAAAAAGAAGCAGCTAAAAGTTAAAAATTTTTCCTTTAGAAACGGCTTAAGCCCTGATACTACACGAACAGATATATTACTAGCCTTAAATCA
>LSCK01000039.1 GCA_001577135.1 Cloacimonetes bacterium TCS60
GGAGTGCATTTTGTGGATTTACCATTGGTACATCATCAGCACCAATTTCCCAAATAGAATAATTATCTTCACCAACTATGTCTTTAAAAATATCTTCATATATTGTTTGAATTTCATAATATATTTGATCACCAACATAATCATTTACTAATAAAAGATCACCTTTTGGCTCTTCTACTTTCCATGTATTTGGATGGTCTTCGTCCATAGGATCCGGAAAAGAGAGTGTTTTGCTATACGCACCAGCAATATCCTGTGCTTTTATGAAAAATCTATGATTTCCGGAAGGAATGTTTTCAATTAATATTTGATCTTCATCTCCAGGTAACTCTTGCCAGTCAGTTGTATCATCTATGGTATATAATATTTTCGTTACTGTTTCTCTTCCATCTATATCACTAATGTTCCAGAAAAAAGAATGGTGTGGAAAAGATTTATGTGTAACATTTGGTGTATTTCCAACAACTGGTAATGAATTTAATTTCCATTCAATTTCTGGATGTGAATTTATTACCGGAAAACTTATTCTTGCAGGAGATGGATCAAGTAAACTGTCATTATCCATTGCTTGAACTGTTAATGTAAAAATATCAAAATTAGTGAGAATTGGTAAATAAAAAGTATCTTTTTCAGTAGTAGTAAAAATAGTAGTATCTTCATAAGACCATTTTAAATTATATCCAATAATATTTCCATCTGGATCATCACCCCACCAATGTACAACTTGTTTAGAAATTGTGGTATCTAATCCTATGACCATTGTATCTGTTACCGCAATAGTATCATTTTCATTTACCCAATAATCACCGGGCACTAGAACGGTATCAGGCAGGATAAATAAAGAAATATATGTTTTGGGTGGTAAATTATAAGCTTTTGACTCTGGAATATTTTGGTCAAATGGATCGTCACATTGCCATAATAATAATGATAGAAATAATATTATTATTAGCAACAGCATCGTTTTTCTTATTTTTCTTATTTTTATCATTCTAATCAATTTATTGTGAAGGTAAATTCTATTATTTTTTTGTGATTTTAATTTTGTTAACAAATAAAATAAATAGCGGTAAAAGCGAATTCTTTTACCGCTATTTTAACATTATTATTTCAGATAAACCATTTTCTTTACATCTACAAAATCATTTGCCATTATTCTATAGATATAAACACCTGTACTGATTCTCTGACCATATCTGTTTATTCCATTCCAACGAACTATATGATGTCCTGCATTGAATTGATCTTTAGTAAGAACTTTTACTAATTGACCTCTAATATTATAGATCACGATAGTTACGTCCGAGAGATTTGGTAGATCAAAAGCAATGTTGGTAGATGGATTAAATGGATTAGGGTAATTTTGATAAAGTGCAAAATTATCTGGAAGAATCGGTTCATGATTTTCAACAGCAACATATTCTTCAAAATCAGCTAATTTCATTATTTCAATTTTATGAGTTCCATAAGAAAATATGCTAACTCCCGAAATACCTGTTATCAAATCATTTGCTCTAATTGTATCTTTTCCACCAATTACAGCATAACTATTATACTCAATAAAAAATACACTATCCGGAACACAATCATCATCTATTAGATAATTATTTGTACCATCTGTGATAGTTAAATCATATTGATTGATACTAGCTACTGTAACTTGATCGGCAAGATGAACCAATACACCTTCATAAGCTTCAGGGTCATTAGCTAGATCAGCTACGGTAACTTCAGTTTTTACAGCGGTTCCAGTTCCAGTCGATTTCATACTATCCACATCAACAAATGTATTCGATGACCATTTCCAATAATCATCTTCAAATGTTTCAGTTACAGTACCCCAAACTTCTACTTCTTCACCTTCATCATATTTTCCAATCAAAGCTGAAGCATCATCAACTACAAAAATACCATTCCATTTATCATTTCCATCTTGTATTCCTAGTATTCCATAATCATCGTCATACTCAGAAACTAATGGGTCAGAATTTGTTGTAACTGTTCCAGTAAAATGAACATCTACACCAGTCAGCGGGCTATTTCCTGATGACCATGGTGTATATTGAATATCATGAATAGTTGGATTACCATCTAATACAACATAGTTGTAATTACTTAGGCTTGTATCAGCAGGATCCAAAGTTACATCACCGGAATCATCTGTTGCAGAAAAGAAATAATCAACAAAATCAGAATTTGATTGTGCCGGAATAGTTGCTGACCAAACATTATCAGCACCTTCTGTAAGTGCAATATCTGAATAACTTCCTTGATTAACTCTATAAGATACTTTAGCATCTGTTATAGTTCTTTGAGTGCTTATTGTAATAGATACTTCTGCAGTTTCACTACTTGTTGGTAGATTTGGAGTACAAGAAGGATATAATAATGTAGGCGGTCCTTCTCCCAAAACGATGTCACTCATATATAATGGACATAGTTTGTATGTAGTTGAATCGGCATAACTTCCGTAATGATGATAAACCCAACCGGTAATAGAGTCAACAGGGGTCAACATTGGTGGTGTAATATATCCATCTAAGCTATCGGAATCATCATCTACGAGTACTTCTCCTGAACCATCATCAATTCCCATAATTTCATAGAAAGGATCAACATTTGTTACAACTGCATCTTTAATTTTTACAATATTTGTTCCATATTGTTCAGCAGTTTTAGGTAATCTCAAATCACCTGTAGTTACCAAGTCTGGTTCGGGAGTATCATTTCCCCAACTAAGAGTGTTTATTGCTCCTGTCAAAAAGAATTCAGTCATACATGATTGTGTTGTAATATATTCATCAATATAACCTGTCATTTCAATAATATCGCCTTCATAAAGCACGGGATAAGCCGTAGAATCGGAATTATAAGACATAATTGAACTCCAAGGACCACCATGTAGATCTTGAAATAAGAATTTAATTCCATCACCTGCATAACTTAATCCTGTTGGCATTGTTACAACACCTTTTACATTATAAATAGTTGTGTTACCGGCAGCTGCCGACATATAAGATATATCATTTTCAGTGCCATTTTCAGCTTTAAGTAGATCACTGTACCTTACCTGTTGAATGCGTTGCATACGAGTATAGATCTTTGTTTCACCTGTTTCATTTCCTTCTACAATGTCATAAGCAAGACGCGGAAGAATTTTAGTGTTACTATATGAATAATCTAATGGCCCTGTAATTGATTGGCAACTATCGTATTCTGAAGGCCAAAAATAATAATCTGCTTTATCATCAACTCTTACATCACCTGAACCATCACTGACTGACCATTCACCATAGCCGAGGTCACCATTTGTAATTTCAACATTTTCAACTTTAACTAATACACCTTCATAAGCTTCAGCATTTGATCCACCGGTACCAATTTCTCCTGAAGTTACAACAGTTGCTTCTACTTCATTTCCTTCAGAAATTTTAACATAATTTGTTACATTTTTTATTTGTGTTTTGTCGTAATATTCAGCAACTTCTCCAGTAATAATAACACTATCTCCATAAGCATTTTCTCTACCACTATCATAGACATAAATTCCAGACCATGGTCCTGTTCCATCTTGAACAAAATAGGTGTCTCCACCAAAAGCCCAACTTTCAGCAGAGACAACTCCTGTAAATGTTAAGGTATCTCCAACAAATTTAGAATCTCCACTTCCTGTACCTGTAGTGTCTTGAATATCTGAAATGCTTGTAAAATCAGTTACCGATATTGGTGTAACTGAACTAGCTTCATAATATGTTGGATCTGAAAAATCTTCTGAGGCCTCTGTAATAAAGTATCTCAAATCAAAATCACCTGTTGTTGCAGATGATGTGAAATATAGAGATACATCAACATAAGCTGTGTCTAATGCACTGCTATCAGTTCCGTTTCCTTGATAGACAACCCAATGTGTATTTGCTGTACTTGGATATCTTGTCTCTAATGAATCAACCCAATAATCAATACCTGCAGTATCTGCATCAGCTACACCGGAAGACAAAATAGAACAATTCATTGGTCCAATATCACCAATTGTACCTGGTTCATATTTTACCGAATCAACTGTCCAATCTGTTGGAATTAACATACCGATAATTCCATATTTTGGATCAGTATGATCTGGTTTTAGCAATACGGAAAGCTTTACATTGACTTTGTCGCCGGCTTTGATAACTTCAGGTTGATCGATTTCTACAAATTCGAAACAACCAGATAATAGCAATACCATTGATGTCAAAATCAAAAGCAATCCTAACTTACCTTTTTTCATCGTTTTCTCCTTTTTTTATTAATAATTCTGTTACCTTTTTTTAATATTTTAATTTGCATTATTTTTTTTATTTTATTACCAAAAATTTTCCAGTTTTTATTTTTCCGGTGTCAGTATCTTTTACAGAAAATAGATATAATCCAGTAGCAATTGCTTGATCGTCGTCTGTAATTAAATCCCAAGCGTGTTCGCCTCCGGAAAAAACTGCATTTTGCTCAGATATATCTTTTAATCTTTCAATATCGCTTCCATTATATGTATTACCATCATGATTTATTTTTTTAACTAATTCTCCGGCAAGTGTATAAATTCTAACAACTGATTTGCTTGGTAATCCTGTAAACCAGATCATTCTATCTCTAACACCGCCGATACCATCCCATTCAGCAGAAGTGCGGTAAGGATTAGGGTAAACACCAACTTTTAATTCAAAATTATCATTTACTTGACGACCACCAATTACGTAAGTTTTATTTTCTAATTTACTGCTTTCTAATGATCTTAATCCAGTATTTGGATCGCCAAAATCATAAGATGTAATCGCATAAACATTTTTTTCAGGCCAACCATTTAAAATTGCCTCATTTTCAAATTTGTAATAAAATGTGTCACTGTTAACAACTTTAAATGATGGATTTCCTTGTTCATCTTTAATTCTAATATATTCAAAACCGGTATTATAACCAAATTCATTATCAATATCAAATTGAGCTAATTGTGTCCATTCACTTTCTGATGTAGATGTTTTCCTGCGAGCATAAATTCTATAACCTTCAAAATCCTGTTTTCTACTTATTGGATCTTTAGATGCTTCAGGTACATTATCCCAGTATAAATTTATTTTACCAGCTTTAGATTCTAAATATAATGTAGGTGATGGGGGAGGAGCAGGTAAAATGAAACGATCTATTATATTATCCCCATTTTGATCTTCACCAATATCTAATTGACCGTTTCCATTATTATCTTCACCATTATATGCTTTTTGAGCCCAATCACTATTTGCATATAATAATTCTCTTCTATTTTTTGAGTCTTCAATTTCATTTGTTGCCCATCTTCCTGCTGTTACTGCAAAAACAACATTTATTGTATCATTTGATTTTAATATCCATTTTGTAGTATCTTCAGTACTCTGTTCACTTCCAAAAGGGCCTGAACTCGATAAAATCATCCAACTTTTGGGTTGATTTGGATATCCTTCTGAATTAAAATTCTCACCGGTTCCTTTTGGTACCGAATGAGTCATTCTTTGATATCTTTCTGCATCATTCATGGGCATAACATATTCAGGATAATCTAAATCAGCACTTGTAGTCCAAGGCCATTGATAATAATATGAAGTCCATTTATCACGAGGTACCGGATCAGCACCAATACATCTGAAGCCAATATAACTTTCAGCATAACCATTATCTCCATCAACATCATATTGATAAGCAATATTTCTTGGATATCCATCATATTCGTCATTTGGCATTGGATCATAAACTGTTTCGTCAAAACCATTAAGATTATCATACCATGACCAACCACCACCTGGTTCATAAATAGATGTATAATTCATATTTCCAACTGATGCATCTATCCATAACCCTGCATATACATTATCAATATCAAAAGGTCCGCTAGGAAGGTATTGACTGTTATTAACAATTTTATAATTTAAAATTACAAATGCATTGGCAAAGCTGTAATTCCAAACGTAGCTTTCTAAATAAACATCGATACCAAGCGGATTATGATCTTCTACAACTCCAGGATGGTCATAATCTCTAAAAGAAGTAACAAAATCCTGATGAGATATTGCCTCCGGTGAATATTTTTTATCAGTAGTTATTGAAGATTGTACTTTAATGGAATCTTCATTAAATGTAAATTCAAATCCGCTTGATGCACCGGGGAAGACACCATCAACAATAGCTGTAGATACATGTGGAGTTCCATTCACTTTTCCACCTATCCATAATCCAGCATAAGAAAAATGTTCAACTTGTTCTTTTATATTATCGGGATATTGTTTATACATACAACTTGGTTGATCCGGGTTGTTATATCCTTCACCAATAATGCCAAAATTTGTAACAGTCATACCAATTTGTCCAACAGTAGTATAATGTGTATAATCACCATCGGCAGATGTTTTATTTAACTGATAAGTTGGTCTATCATTTGCTAAAATAATTGATGAAAATATACATATAATAACAAAATGTTTGGTTAGGATTTTTATTAGTGTATTATTTTTTACTATTCTTTTTATTTTCATATGACTTTTAATATAATAAATATATATTGTATTACACAATAAAATATTTATTTTTTTTTCTTGTTTAATGAAATATTGTTCATTATTTTTTATATAGTTAAAATGGGGAATATTTTGATACTAAAATATGAACTTAAATTTATTAATCAAATATGGGGGGCAATTTATGATATAAAAAAAGATTTGTTGAATTTTTTAATTATTATGTTAATCAAACAAAAAAGGAGAATTATGTTGAAGAAATTATTTCTTTGTACAATGTTTGCCTTAATGATACCATTTTTGCTTTTAGGAGCTAATGGATACATTGAAGGTAAGATTGTTGACTCAAAAACTAATGAACCACTATCTGCTGCCAATGTTATTTTAGAAGGTACTTCAATAGGATCCGTATCTGATATTGAAGGCTATTATAAAATTATTGATGTGCCTGAAGGTGATTATATGGTTTCTATTAAATTTATAGGATATAAAACTGTTAGTAAGGGAGTAAATGTAGTAGCTGGTAAAAAAGTTAAATTAAATTTTAAATTAAAATCTGTTGCCTTAGGAATGGATGCTTTAGAAGTTTTAGCTTCAATAGCAGATAAAAGCACACCAGTTGCTTATAGTGATGTTGAAAAAAAAGAAATTGAAATGCGTTTAGGTTCACAAGATATTCCAATGGTATTAAATACGACTCCTAGTGTATATTCAACCCAACAGGGTGGTGGTGCAGGAGATGCACGTGTAAATGTACGTGGGTTTAATCAACGAAATGTCGCGGTTATGATAAATGGTGTTCCCGTAAATGATATGGAAAACGGTTGGGTTTACTGGTCAAACTGGGATGGAGTCGCTGATGCTACATCTTCAATTCAGATGCAAAGAGGTCTTTCTGCTGTAAATTTAGCTACACCTTCAATTGGTGGAACAATGAATATTATTACCGATCCAACTGCTCGTAATTTTGGTGGTATTTTTAAACAGGAATATGGGGATGGTAATTTCTTAAAATCGACACTCAGTTTTAATTCTGGTATGATTGGAGATAAACTGGCTCTTTCTGGAACTGTTGTTCGTAAAACTGGCGATGGAATTATTGATAAAACATGGACAGATGCTTGGGCATATTATTTTGGGGCAAGTTACCAAGCTAACAAAAACAACCGTTTTGAGTTGTTTGCACTTGGTGCACCTCAACGTCATGGACAATCGAGATATAAACAAAACGCTGCTGCATTCAGCCATGAATTTGCTAAAGATGAACTTGGATATTCACAAGAGGCGTTGGACGCATTTCCAGAAGATGATGCTGGTAGATATTATAATGAAAATTGGAGTCCAGTTTCTTCCGATTATGAAGGACAGCAATATTTTTATATGTATGGTGATAACACAGTTGACCGCTATGATCCAAATTACTTAAATGAACGAGAAAATTATTATCATAAACCTCAAGTTAATTTGAACTGGTATTTAACACTAAATGAAAAGATGAGATTATCTACAGTTGCATATTTTTCAGGTGGTTCCGGTGGTGGTTCTGGTCCATTTGGTGATATGGTGTGGAATTATTCAGATCATCCTTCTCGTGTGATTGATTATGATGCAACTATAGCTAATAATGTAGGTAGTGTAAATCGTAAAGACATCGATAAAACTGAAGGTGAATCTGTTGCATATTTAAGAAATAGTGTTAATCGTCAGTGGACATTAGGTACTATTTCAAAATTTTATTATAAATTAAATGAGAATTTAACCTTACAAGCAGGAATTGATTGGAGAACTGCTGAAATAGAACATTTCCGTGAAGTCCGTGATCTTTTAGGAGGCGAATATGCGGTTAATGGTGATTATGATCCATATAGTGGACAATATGAATCTTTCTATAGTGAATTTGATAATTCTATTGAAGATGCAAGGGTTGGATTAGGTGATAAAATGAATTATAATAATACCAATACAGTTGATTGGACAGGTTTATTTGCTCAAGGTGAATATAAAACAGCTTTGTTTTCAGTTTATGGTATGTTCGGTTACTCAATGATAAAATATAGTCTTATTGACTATTTTAAAAAAGCTGATAATTATGGATATGATGATGATGGTGATGGTCATGTAATGATCACTTCCGATTGGATCAGCAGTACACAAATTAAAGGTGGTGGTATGTATAATATCGCTGATAATTTAAATGTTTTTGGAAATTTTGGATTTGTACAAAAAGTTCCAATTCTTGATAATGTAATTGATGATACAAATATTTCATTATCAACTGATCCTCAAAATGAACAATTTAACTCCTATGAATTAGGATTAAATTTCACTGCTTTGCGTGGTAAATTAAATTCTAAATTCAATTTATACTATACAGATTGGAAAGATCGTTCATTAACACGAAATGTAGATACAGGTGAAGGTTCTAGTGGAGATACAGACATTATTTTTCTATCAGGTATGAATCAAAATCATAAAGGAATTGAAGCTGAAATTGCTTATGCTCCTATGAAACTTTTCAGATTAGACATGGCATTATCTTATGGAATATGGGAATTTACCTCTGATGCTACGGGAGATTATAAATCATTAATTGATCAAACTGTTACAGAATATGAATATGCTATTGACGAATTAATGGTTGGTGATATGCCTCAAACAATGGTTGCTTTAGGTGCTTCTGTTTTTCCAATTGAAGGTCTTTCAATACAACCGGTTTTTAATTGGTATGATCGTCATTGGGCTGATTGGGATCCAGGCAGTAGAGAAATTGATGATAGTGATGGTGATGGTACAATAAGTGATTCTGAACGTGACGATGCTGATCGTGACCAAAGTTGGGAAGTACCAGGTTACTCAAAACTTGATCTACATGTAGAATATAACTTACCTATAACTTTAGGATCAACCAGTTTTCAGTTATATATGCATGTCTTTAATGTTCTGGATAATATTTATGTTCAAGATGCTGTTGATAATAGTTCTTACAATTCATATTCTGATAATGGTGTAAACCACAGCGCTGATGATGCAGAAGTTTTTCTTGGCACACCTCGTTACTGGAATATTGGTTTGAAAATTAATTTTTAAACTGAAATAGATATTTAATAAATAGTATAATATTTATATAAAATTCCTCAAGAAGATATCTTTTTGAGGAATTTTATATTTATAAATAAAAATTACAATTAATTATGGAATTTTTTAAAATAATTGTGTATTTTTGTGTGTGAATTGAACAAGAAAATATAATATGAGCTCTGTATTATTTTTAATGGTTTTTATTAATTATAATATGAGTTCAAATTAGAGAGGAAACTTATGATTAAAATTGATGGTAATTCTTTAACAATTGAAAATGTAATTAAAGTTACAAGAAATCATGAAAAAGTCAAAATCAACCCGAATGCAATAGATAAGATCACAAAATCACAAAAATATGTTGAAAAGATATTAAATAATAATGAAGTTGTATATGGAATAAACACCGGTGTTGGAGAATTAGCAAATAAATTAATTAGTAAATCAGAAATTTCACAAATGCAAAAAAATATCATCAGGAGTCATTCTACTGGAGTTGGTGAAGCATTTTCTGAAGAGATCGTTCGAGGAATAATTTTACTTAGAGCAAATGCTTTGGCAAAAGGATATTCTGGTGTGAGATTGAAACTTATCGAAATGCTTTTGAATTTACTCAATGAAGATATTTATCCACATATTCCCTCGCAAGGCTCGGTTGGTGCAAGTGGTGATTTGGCTCCATTGGCACATCTTGCTTTAGTTTTAATTGGTGAAGGCGAATGTATTCTAAAAGATAAAAGAATAGATTCAATAAATGTATTAAGAAACAATAATTTAACTCCTTTAGAATTATTTCCAAAAGAAGGATTAGCTCTGATAAATGGAACGCAAATTATGACTTCAATCGCTTGTAAAGTTATATACGATTCAGAAATATTATTAAAAAATGCACAAATTTCAGCTGGAATGAGTTTAGAAGCTTTAAAGGGAACTTCAAAGGCATTTGATGAAAAAATACATGCGATCAGACCACATAAAGGACAAGTCCGTTGCGCAAAAAATATGCGCGAAATCATTAAAAACAGTGAAATTATCAAATCACATGTAAATTGCAAAAAGGTACAAGATGCTTATACTTTACGTTGCATTCCACAAGTTTATGGTGCCGTTCTCGATACAATTGAATTTGCAAAGAAAACTGTATCTGTTGAAATAAATTCCGCAACCGATAATCCGTTAATTTTTGCAGATGAAAATGAAGTTATCTCCGGGGGGAATTTCCATGGTGAACCAATTGCTTTTGCGATGGATTATCTTGGAATAGCAATTTCGGAAATTGGAAATATTTCAGAGCGAACAATTGACAGGATGGTAAATCCGCATGTCTCGGGATTGCCACCATTTTTAACAAAAAAAAGTGGCTTGGATTCCGGAATGATGATAGCCCAATATACTGCAGCTGCTCTCGTTTCTGAAAATAAGGTTTTAGCTCATCCAGCTAGTGTGGATTCTATTCCAACTTCTGCCGGGCAAGAAGATCATGTGAGTATGGGACCAATAGCCGCTCGACATTGTTTAGATATTTTAAAAAATGCTCAAAATGTAATTGCTATTGAAATGATTTGTGCTACACAAGGAATTGATTTTCAAAAATATTCTCCCGGAATTGGAGTCAAATTGGCTCATAAATTTATAAGAAAAAATATTAAACATTTAGATGATGATAGAATTCTGTATAAAGATATTGAGAAATTAAATAAATTTATTATAGATGGCACAATTGTTGAAAAAGTTGAGGAAAAAGTCAAAATTATTTAGTAAATTACACCAATAAATATGGGGAATATATGAAAAACAATAAAGCCATCATAACTTGCGATATAATTAACTCAAAAAAATATTCATCAGAAAATAGGAAGAAAATTAATTTGCTCTTAAAAGAAGCGATATATTGGAATCTAAAAGATTTAACATTTAAAGAAATAGCAGAAAAAATAAATATTACATTTCAAGGTGCAGAAAAAAGAATATATAACTCAAATTTTCTGTTATTTAAAGAAGGAATGAAATATTTTGGGAGTTTGATTAAGTGAAGTTGATTGGTAGATTTGAAATCATTGGTTTTTTAGTAGCTTCAAAATCTATTATAAGATATCAAAATACAACAAACGAATCTTTTGCTGAATATTTTTTAATTGGTACCTTTACAAGTTTCATTTGGGCAGCAGGATTCACATTTTTATTTTTAAAAATTTTATAGATGGTTATAAATATTTAATATTTCTATAGGTAAATAAGGAGAAAATATGCGACCAATGTATATGGAAGAAAAACCAAACAAACAGGTTAAAGCATTAAGAGGAAGTAAATTAAGGGCAAAAAATTGGGAAGCAGAAGCTGCATTGCGTATGCTTGAGAATAATTTGGATCCTGAAGTTGCTTTATTGCCAGATGAATTGATAATTTATGGCGGATCCGGTCGAGCAGCAAGAAATTGGCATGAATTTCATAGAATTGTGAAATCGTTAAAATCATTAAAAAATGATGAAACACTTCTTGTGCAATCAGGAAAACCAGTTGGAGTTGTAAAAACACATCCACAAAGTCCAAGAGTGTTAATTGCAAACAGCAATATAGTTCCCGCTTGGTCAACTCAAGAAAATTTTGATAAATATGATGAAATGGGTTTGACAATGTATGGACAGATGACAGCTGGAAGTTGGATTTACATTGGAACGCAGGGAATTCTGCAGGGCACATATCAAACATTGGCAGCTCTGGCAGAAAAACATTATGGAAGTTCGTTAAAAGGAAAATTCGTATTAACAGGCGGAATGGG
>LSCK01000004.1 GCA_001577135.1 Cloacimonetes bacterium TCS60
TGACCATATATACTTATTTGACTGCTATCAATTTAGTAGTAAGTTTTCTGTAGCTGTAGTTTTATTAGAGCAGAGTAATGGTATTTCTGGAAATGGCGAACTGTTTAAATTTAAAGTTATAGGTATTAAAAAGGGTATTTCAGACCTGAGAATAATTGAAAATAGCACTTTATACCTGATTGATGAAAATGGAGAATTAATCGAGAAATTTGACAATTTAATTATAAATAATACTGAATTGATAATAGAATAAATAAATTCATTTAAATTAATTGAAAGGAGAAAAAATGAGAAAAAAATCGTTAATTACTTTGCTAATCTTGTCTTTGTTTCTTGTATACAACTTAGCTTTTGCAGCAGAAGAATCTTCTTCCCAGATGCTCAAAATGAACAATAATCAAGGCTTTAATAGGCCATTTGGTTGGGTTCGACAAGCTACTGGTTTTGCTGATCCTACCCGTGGGATTAATTATATTTGGACTGTAAATGCTGGCACCGTATGGGCTGTTGCCTATGATGGTAGTGGAGCCGGTGCTCCTGTTCAAGAGTACACCAAAACAGTAAATGGTGGAGAAGAATGGATTCCCGGTGAAATTGATGTTCCTGATACTAATCTGGAACCAGCTATGATATTTGCTATGGATGACCAAAAAGCATGGTGTCCTATGCATTCAGGAAGTCCCCAGGGTATATACCACACCTTTGATGGTGGTGCAAATTGGTCCCGTATTGGTGCTGCTGATATGTATACGCAAACTGGTAGTTTTCCCAATGTAGTTCATTTCTTTGATGAAAATAATGGTTTTGCCCAGGGTGATCCCGTGGATGGATATTATGAATTGTATACTACAACTGATGGTGGAGCTACCTGGGATAGAGTTCCGGAAAGAAATATACCAGCTCCTCTGACCGGTGAATTCGGTATTGTTGGTTATTATTCCGCTGTTGGAGATATTCTCTGGTGGGGTACAAATAAAGGTCGTGTTTATAAATCTACCGATAAAGGCTATTATTGGACTGTTTGTGATCAGGTTGGATCCTTAACCTATGTGGATATCTGGTTCAAAGATAGCATGAATGGTATTTTGCAGGATAAAGGTGCTAGCACAACTGGCACTTTGTATGAAACCTCAGATGGTGGTGATACCTGGACTCTTATTAATACTACCGGAACTGTTTATTATAATGATATCTCTTATGTGCCAGGAACTGCTAACATGTATGTAAGTACCGGTGCTGACTACCAAAATGATGCGAGTGGTGCTTCTTATAGTGAAGATGGCGGGCATACCTGGACAGTTTTTAACGGTACAGCTGGAACACAATTTTTACACACAGATTGGGTTCATGATGAATGTGGTTACGCTGGTGAATTTAATGACGACCAATTTACCGGTGGTATGTTCAAATACACCTATGTTTCCGCACCTGTACTTCCCCCGGAGAACTTAACTGCTGAAGCACAGCCGGATCTTACAGTTGATCTTGACTGGAGCCCCCCACCCAGTGGTATGGAGGGTTGGATTCGATGGGATAACGGTGATAATGCTGGTTCTCTTGGATTGCAAGACCCTGGTGAATGGAGTGCAGCAAGTAAATTTTCACCTACGGATATGCTTCCCTATGATGGTGGACAAATTACTAAAATTAAATTCTTCCCCACTTCCGAAACAACCGATTATGAAGTTGCTATTTGGACAGGAACTAGCGGTGGAACCGTTGAAATACAACAGGCTGTAACCGGCTTGACCATTGGTGACTGGAATGAAATAACCCTGGATACTCCCGTTGATGTAGATGGTACAAAAACCTACTGGATTGGCTATCATATGAATCAGGTTGATGTAGGACAACCAAATGGATATCCTGCTGGTTATGATTCAGGACCTGCTCAGAATGGTCTTTGGGCAAATCTGGGTTCTGGTTGGCAAGATCTTGTTTCGCAAGGTTTTGACTACAATTGGAATGTCGCTGGTTATATAGAAAATCCGGACGGCAAATTAGTGAAAATGGAAAAAGGAAAAAGCCGTGATTTGACTGAATATAATATCTATCATTCTCTTGAATCGGGTGAACCTTATGACTTAGTCGGCACAGTTCCCGCTTCTGATACTACTTATACTCATACTGGTCCTACTACAGGTGCTACAAATTATTATGTTGTGTCAGCTGTTTATGGACAGGATGAAAGTGATTTTTCCAATGAAGCTTCTGCCTATGTAGAAATTTCCACTGCAGAAGAACTGATTTATGATGACGGTTCTGCCGAGTCAAGCTACAGTTCAGGAAATATTTACGACAATCTTGCTGTTAAAATGACACCCGATACTTATCCAGTATCTCTGATGCGTATTAAATACTATTTTACTGCAATTAATGAGATGTTGATTGTAAGAGTTTGGGATGATAACGGTCCTGACAATGAACCCGGAACACAGTTGATTGATCCTATGTATACAGTACCAACTATGGATTTAGCTCCCAATGACTGGAATGTGATTACACTACCAGATGATTATGATGTTGTGATAACAAGTGGTAGCTTCTATGTTGGACTTACTGAAGCAGGAAATCCAAACTTACTAGGAATAGATGAAGGACCATCATTTGATAGAAGTTGGCAATATACCGGTGATATGTGGTTTGATCATACCATGGGAGTTCCTCAGAATATGATGATTAGAGCAGTTGTTAATACTGAAGTTTCTGTAGATCCCAATAATAATCCCGAAAACCTATCTACAATATCTCACTTCCCCAATCCGGTTAGAAATTCTGTGAATTTTAAATATAATATGAAATCTCAGAATGAACAACCTGTGAAAATAAAAGTATATAACATTCTTGGACAAAAAGTTGATGAAGTTGTAGGTGAAGATGGAGAAGCAACCTGGATTCCTACTGAACATCCAAATGGTATTTACTTCTACTCAATTGATGAGAAGGGATTCTCAAAGACCAATAAGCTGATATTGATGAGATAAGCAAAAAATAAACTGATTTACTAATCCCCAATCCAATTCAAGATTGGGGATTTTTTTATTTTTGCCGGGAAGAAATTGTTTTGAAGAGATTGTTAATTATTTTTTGAGGTGTGGTTGAATGTTCACCATACATTTCTGCTACTACATCAGCAGTATTTCCTAAAATGAATGAACCTAGCCTGGCAGCATCATATGTATTGTAACCCTGTCCCAAAAGGGAACAAATAATACCAGTTAAGACGTCGCCACTTCCACCAGTACTTAGTCCGGAATTTCCTTTTGTAGTAAAAGTGATTCTCTCTCCGTCTGTAATAATGGATGTGCTACCTTTGAGCAGTAAAACCAGGTCCAGCTGTTTAGCAAACTGCAAAGCATGTTTAATTTTTTGCTGGGAGATATCATGAGTACTCGTACCCGATATACGAGAAAATTCCTTTAAATGAGGTGTAAGTACATATGGTTTACCGGAAAGCTTCAATAGATCTTTTTGGTGATCTTTAAAGGAATTTAAAGCGTCAGCATCTATAACTGCTGGTTTATTATTTTTTATTAAAAATTTTCTCACAAATTTTGCTGTATCTGTATTCCTGGATATACCTGGTCCAATTGCTAAAGCATCAGAATTTTCTACAAATGAGAGTATCGAATCCAATGATTTAATTGAAATAGAGATATCTTCAGTTTCTTCTACTCCCATGCTCATAACTTCTAACAATGAATTTTCGAAAATATCTGACAGGCTTTTGGGATGAATTAATTTAATTAAGCCAGATCCCATCTCCAGAGCGGATTTGGAACTCATAATAGCAGCTCCGGTTAGTCCTCGCGAACCTGCAATTATAGATATTCTACCAAAATCATTTTTAGTCGTATTGGATTTTCTCGGGTAAATATAATTTTTGATATCTTCAATAATTTCAGCGTTTGGTAAAAATTGTTGATAAGTTTCCGGTGAAATTCCTATATCAACAATATATACCTGTCCACTATTTTCTCGACCGGGATACAAAATATGTCCATATTTCATTGCTGCCATTGTAATTGTGTAATCTGCATTTATGGCGACGTTAGCAATATTTCCATTTTGCGCATCTACACCAGAAGCAATGTCTATAGCAATAGTTATCTCTGCCTTGCGATTGATAAATTCAAT
>LSCK01000040.1 GCA_001577135.1 Cloacimonetes bacterium TCS60
CCAGCCTGTCTCATTCCTCCCCCCATTATCTTTCTAAGCTTACGCGCTTTTTTGATAAAGTCACTACTTCCTACCAGCAAAGAACCAACTGGTGCTGATAGCCCTTTGGAGAGACAGAACATTACAGAATCTGCATATTTCGCAATTGCTGCTGCTGAGATCCCTAGATGAGCAGCAGCATTGAAAATTCTAGCCCCATCGAGATGGATAGGAATATCATATTTTTTATGAGAGCTGTTGTAAATATTTTTCATGCTTTCCAGGGAACGGACAACACCAGAGGAAAGCGCATTTTCAAGAGTGATCAAGCCGGTATGGGGAAAATGAATATCTTCTTCTTTGCGTATTCTCTGTTCTATCTCTTCCCGGGTAATAAAATGTTTTTCAGGGGAAATTGTTCTTAGTTGGACAGAAGCTAAAATGGATGAAGCTGCGGCTTCATGCTGTACAATGTGAGAATTTTCTGATAATATGACCTCATCTCCTCTTTCGCAGTGAGTAAAAAGTGCAAGCTGGTTAGCAAAGGTTCCAGAGGGTACCAGAATTGCGGAATCTTTACCTAAGCGAGAGGCTGCCATTTTTTCTAGAAGATTCACAGTAGGGTCTTCTGCAAGCACATCATCCCCCAGCTCTGCCCCAAATATAGCATCTCTCATCTCAGGGGTAGGTTTTGTGACTGTGTCAGAACGAAGATCAATATATTCTTTATCCACAGCTAAGTGCTATTCTCCATCTTTATTTTCTTCGTCACTAATCCTAATAATAATCTCTCCTTCTTTTGCCATACCAATTTTCCGTGCCTTTTTCTCCATCACATCCGGATCTTGATCTTTTAGTTTTCTCTTCTCAATTTCAAGTTTTCGTCTTTTTTCTTCAAGTTCAGTAATTTTTTGTGATTTCTGTTCCAACTGGATCTTATTTTTTAACACTTTTAAGAAACTATATTTAGAGAAAAATAAAACCCAAATTATAATAGCTATAAAGATGAAAACGAATATTTTCACCTTTATAGCTTTCTTTTGTCGCATGAAAATTACTTATAAGTATCTACTGAATAAACTCTTACCAGGGAATATTGCTGATTCTCCAAGTTGCTCTTCAATACGGAGAAGTTGATTATATTTCGCAATTCTTTCGGAGCGAGAGACAGAACCTGATTTTATCTGACCGCAATTCGTGGCAACGGCTAAATCAGCGATTGTGTGATCACAGGTTTCACCCGAACGATGAGAAATTACATTTGTAAATCCGGCAGTTTTAGCTAATTCAATGGTATCCAGGGTTTCAGTAAGAGAACCGATTTGGTTTAGCTTAATTAAAATCGAATTTGCAGAATTTTCAGTTATCCCTCTTTCTAATCTTTTGCTGTTCGTAACGAAAATATCATCGCCCACTATCTGGATCTTATCACCGAGTTTAGATGTCATTTCCGCCCAGCCCTGCCAATCTGTTTCTGCTAATCCGTCTTCAATAGAAATAATAGGATATTTCTCTATCCAGTCGCTATAAATGTCAATCACTTCACTGGAATTAAATTTATCTCC
The DNA here is from genome assembly GCA_001577135.1 of Cloacimonetes bacterium TCS60. Taxonomy (GTDB): domain Bacteria; phylum Cloacimonadota; class Cloacimonadia; order JGIOTU-2; family JGIOTU-2; genus TCS60. Next base: position 1,545 of record LSCK01000040.1, read on the forward strand.
ATCCGGAGTTTTTATATAATATTTTTTATGCTTATAGAAAGAAGTAGCGGCTGGATCAAGAGCAATGGCAATTTCTTTTTTTAATTTATAACCGGTTTTTCTGATGCTTTCCGAAATTAATTTAAGAGCTTCTTCGTTAGAATCCAGATCAGGTGCAACACCACCTTCATCGCCAACAGCTGTAGAGAAACCTCTGCTTTTTAATATGGACTTAAGAGTGTGAAAAGTTTCGGCAGCCATGCGCAGGGCTTGTTGAAAACTATTAGCACCAACGGGCATGATCATAAATTCCTGAACGTCAACGTTGTTATTGGAGTGCTTGCCGCCATTTAGCACATTAAACATAGGAATCGGCAGGACTTTTGCATTTGTGCCGCCAATGTATTGGAATAGAGGTAATCCAAGCTCATCTGCGGATGCATGTGCTATAGCTAATGACACTCCCAGAATTGCATTTGCACCTAAGCGGCCTTTGTTCTCGGTTCCATCGAGTTGAATCATTAAGTTATCAATTTGGACCTGGTTCAAACTTTCTCGTCCCACAATCTCAGGAGCAATTATCTTGTTAACATTTTCTACAGCTCTCAAAACTCCTTTTCCGTTGTATCTATCATTATCTCCGTCTCGCAGCTCAACTGCTTCAAACTCACCAGTAGAAGCACCGGATGGAACTGCAGCTCTACCCACCACTCCTGTTTCTAATACTGCTTCAACTTCAACTGTAGGATTTCCTCTGGAATCTAATATTTCACGCGCGTAAAGTTGTTCAATAAATGACATTTTCTTTCTCCTCTATTTTTCCTCTTCTTCGTCTTCTTCTGTTTTTGGCTCTGGCGCTACATCATACTCTACTTCAACTCCATCAACATAAACAAACTTAGGTTTTCTGGGATAATCTTTCTTTTTAATTTTATCGGAATCATCCTCTTCTTCGCGTCTCCAAACTTCCCATCTGTCATCGCTACCATCAACACAAAAAGTTGATTTTTTGTTTTTGAAATTATCAATTATAAATTGTACTTCTTTGAGTGTGCCAATTTTTGTAACGGGAACACAAAACTCTTCTGCTTTATACAGATATTTATCCTTACTCTTTTTCTTTTTTGCCATTATTACTCCTATTCTTTTATTTTTCTTTAAAGTAGAACTTTTCTACAAGCAAGCAAAGCAAGTGCCCTACGGTAATGTGGGCTTCTTGAATGCGAGCAGTATTATAATTTGAAACTATTATTGATTTGTCAACAATATTTTTTATTTTTCCACCATCTTGTCCTGTTAAAAGTAAAGTATCGATATTTTTCGCCTGGGCAGTTTCTACAGCTTTAAACACATTCATGGAATTCCCACTCGTGCTGATACCAATTAAATAATCCCCTTCTTCTCCCAATCCTTCAATCTGTCTGGAGAATATTTCCTCATAACCATAGTCATTTGCAGCGGCTGTAATCAAGGAGGAATTAGTAGTTAAAGCAATTGCTGCTAATGATTTTCTGTTGAAATCACTTCTGAATCTTACCACAAATTCTGTAGCAAGATGCTGAGCATCGGCAGCACTTCCACCGTTCCCGCAGAAAATAAGTTTCTTCTTATTTTTAAGAGATTTGGACATTGCCTCTGCTATTTCAATCAAATCTGAATCTAATTTTTGCAGAGAACGGATAGTACTTATATGGTCATTCAAAATTTGCTTTATTGCTTCTTTCATAATTTAATCCAAAATTCTAATTTATTGTTTTTTAAATCAAGCTTCATAATTATCTATTTTAACTGTAGATGAAACTTCTTTCCTTTTCAAACTTTGCTATGAGAGCAATAGTGGCAGTATTTGCAATAAGATTACTTCCCCCATAGCTTATAAAAGGTAAGGGTATACCCACCACAGGTATTATTCCAATATTCATACCAATGTTAACAAATACCTGGAAAGCAAGATACGTTAAGATGCCGATGATTATTATTTTATTAGATCGAACTCGGGTCTTCTTGGCGATTACAACAATTCTGTAAAACAGGAGTAAAAACAGCGTAATTAGAACCATGCAACCGATAAAGCCGAGTTCTTCGCCGATTACTGAAAAAATAAAATCCGTATGCTGAGCTGGAAGATATTCCAGGTTTTTTTGCGTACCTTCTAAAAGACCTTTGCCAAATATCCTACCTGAACCAACAGCAATTTTCGCCTGTATAATCTGATATCCACTCCCTAGCATATCTCGCGCAGGATTAAGAAAAGTAAGGATTCTTTCTTGTTGATAAAGACGCAATCGACTCCAAAAATAGGGTGCTAAAAATGAAATAAAGGCATTAATGCTCACTACGATACCTCCCCTCAACAAATCCATCTTATTCATGAACAAAATCAAGATCAAGAGCAGATCAAAGAGCACCCACAAAACCGGTGAAAATCCTACAATGATACTGATCAAAGGGCTGATTACAATAAATATCGTCACCAAACTAATATCCGCGAAGTATAACATGGGAAGTAATAGAACTAGAAATATGAGGGAACTGCCCAGATCGGGCTCAATAAGTACAAGTAGAGTTGGGATGAGAACAATTATGAACGCAAAAATAAATTTTGTAAGTTTAGAAATATCCTCTTTACTAATTATTTTTGCTATAAACAAAATAACGAATATTTTAGCGATTTCTGATGGCTGCACATTTGCTCCTCCCAGACGGATCCAGCGATGTACTCCATCTGTAGCGGGAAGAAATAAAACCAGTATCAAGAGCAAAATAGACAATATATAACCGGGAAAAGCAATAACTTCTATAAAGATGTCTGGTATGTAGATAATGAGAACAAAAAGGAGTATAGCAACAACGGCCCATGCCAGCTGCTTCAGATAATAATCTTTCACCTCTATTCTCTCGCCAAACTTATGAACAGATGCACTGTAAATAGCAATATTGCCAAAAACAACCAAAAACAGGAGAAGAGCAACCAGAAACCAATCAATGCTCTTATTTTTTGTTAATGGCGTCATCTGTTATAACCAATATTTTCGATCCAGGCTTCGATATTGTACTGCTTCGCTTATGTGCTCTGGGAGTATATTTTCCTGATTATCCAGGTCAGCGATAGTTCGAGCGACTTTTATAATTCTATCGTAGGCACGGGCGGAAAGCCCCAATTTTTCAATAGCTATCTTTAGTAATTGTTTACTTTCCTCTCCTATGTTACAATAGTGTCGCAGGTGTTTTGAGACCATACCGGCATTAGAATATATATCAGTTACTTCGTCAAATCTCTTCAGCTGAACTTTTTTTGCCTTATTAATTCTATCTCTAATTTCATTTGTTCTTTCTCCTTTTGGGTCTGTGGAGAGTTCTTTATATTTTACTGCTGGTACTTCGACATGAATATCGATCCTATCCAAAAGCGGACCTGATATTTTGGAGACATATCTCTGTATCATGGATGTCGTACAGGTACATTTGTGCCCTGGAACATCGCTGCCAAAATAACCACATGGGCAGGGGTTCATCGATGCTATTAACATAAAATTAGCTGGAAAAGTAAGAGATTGTGCTGCACGTGAGATTGTAACAACTCCATCTTCAATTGGTTGTCGCATAACTTCCAAAACACTCTTTTTGAATTCGGGTAATTCATCTAAAAACAAAACTCCATTATGAGCCAATGAAACTTCCCCGGGTTTGGGGTAACTCCCTCCACCGATAAGAGCAACATCACTGATTGTATGGTGAGGTGAGCGGAAAGGACGTTGGGAAACCAGAGAAGAATCAGCTTTCAATTTACCGGAAACTGAATGAATTTTTGTAGTAGTAAGTGCTTCTTCCAGAGTCATTTCGGGTAAAATTCCAGGTACTCTTCTGGCTAACATAGTTTTGCCAGAACCAGGTGGACCAATTAGGAGAATATTATGCCCTCCTGCAGCTGCTACCTCCAGGGCTCGTTTCACATTATACTGACCTTTAACATCAAAAAAATCCAAAATGGATCTGTTCGTGTGTTTAAAAACTTCTGATAAGCTTACTTGAGTCGGTTTTAAATCAACTATTCCTTCCAAAAAACCAATACATTCTCTCATGTCGGAAACACCATACACGTCGATGCCATCGACAACAGCGGCTTCTTTTGCGTTCTCCTCAGGTACTAAAATCCCTTTTAAGCCTTCTTTTCTGGCGGCAACCGTGATAGGCAGAATACCTTTGATCGGTCTTACATCACCACCCAAAGATAATTCTCCAACTAACCCAAACTCATTCAATTTCGTGGGATTTATTTTTTGCAGAGAAGTAAGAATACCAATAGCAATAGGTAAATCAAAGCCCACTCCCTCCTTTTTAACATCAGCTGGAGCCAGATTAACAGTGTATGCTCTTGCTGGAAATCCATAATTAGTGTTCCGCATGGCAGGTATCACCCTATCTTTACTCTCCTTTACTGAGTTGGTTGGTAATCCAACGATTGAGAAAAAAGGCTGGTTTTGTTTTTTAGTATCTGTTTCAACTAATATCGGAATTGCATCGATTCCTAATATTGTAAATGATTTGATTTTGGTAAACATAATATTTTTCGCAAACCTGTAATTAAATCAGCTGCCGGAATGGTAAATTTACAGCGTATTTTTAATGTTAGATTTGCCCCCTTTCATTATTGTTATGGAATAACTAAGTAATACAGGATTATGGACCAACATGCATTAAATCGGACCAACCATCTTCCATCTCTTTTAATCTTTCAACATTTTTCAACTCGATATCGATGAGCTGGTAATGCCCTATCTCCATAAGTGCAAAGTATTCTAATATATTTTTAATTTTTGAATCATTGGTGAAATGTTCAGCAAAAGATTTATAAAATTCTGAAGCAGCTTTTTCAGCTTCTTTGGCTTTTTCAAGAACCCGTACAATTTCTTCTAAGGGAAATTCTGTATCCTCAATCTCAACTTCGGGTAACGGTACAGGTGATTTTTCAGGAATCTCTATCTCCTCATCAGGAAACTCTTTTTCAAATAATTTTTGCACGTAATTTTTATGTTTCTCTTCTTCGGTTGCCAAAAAAGCTAATTTATCAGAAATAAGTGCATTGTCAATATTATCAGATAGAATAGAGTAAAGCTCCTTACTATCCAGCTCACTTTTGATAGCACTGAGCATAATATCTTTCTTGCTAAAATTATCCAGATTCATTTTGCTCCTTTCTCAATTTGACCTTATCTAATATTACTGCTAACTTTCTCAATAATTATTCATATCTGTCAATAATATTTTAAACAAATTTCATTTGCTCATTTTTACTCCTCGTTTCAGATGGGTTATGCTTAGTTTATTTCTTATGAATAGGACTAAATTTAACTGTATCTTTACTTAAGCTACAACCATACTCGTCTATTTACCACCAGCTTGTTATTTATATTTTTAACTTTTCTGTTGATTATATTAATCAATTACTTGACATTTTTTATTTTTTATGATTTTTATGGTAAAATTTTAAAGGAGTGGTTTAATGAATAAACGATTAAGTGCTTGCCCTGTTTGTAATTCATCACTAGAAATTGAAAAATATCATTGCCCAAATTGTAATACAGATATCCAGGGAGAATTCGGAACTGGTCAGCTTGATATTCTTTCTCCAAAACAACAAGAGTTTGTAAAAATTTTTGTATGTAATGAGGGAAACATCAAAAAAGTGGAAAAAATAATGGGGATTTCATATCCCACTGTAAAAAATCGCATCCTGGAGATTAAATCACTT
>LSCK01000041.1 GCA_001577135.1 Cloacimonetes bacterium TCS60
GCGCTGACCAGCGGGGGTTTGATACTCGATCTCCTTACCACTAAAAGTGATCTGTTTTATTCTCCCACTTTTCAAATCATTTCTAAATTCTGAGTAGGATACCTTGTGGCTACCCATACCCGAGGAAAAGATCTGGAAGAAGACGATGATGGCCAAAATAATTATGAACCAGATCATAAATGATTTGCCTTGTTTTTGATTAAAGGGGAATTTATTTTTGTCGGGTTTTTGTTTCTTATTCTTATTATCTTTGTTATTCATTATCTGTATTTCTCCTCTCTCAGGATACCAATGTAGGGTAAATTACGATATTTTTCAGCATAATCAAGACCATAACCTACGACAAATTTATTGGGAATCTCAAAACAACTATACTCCACCTGCAGATCCTTTTGGTGTGCTTCTACTTTATCAAGCAGGACACAAATTGCTAGGGAGCGGGGATTTTTTTTCTCTAAAATTTCAATAATATATTGTAAGGAAAGACCAGTGTCCATTATATCTTCGACTATCAAGACATCCTTAGCGCTAAGATCTATTTTACAATCTTTTGTTATTTGGACAACACCACTGCTTTTGGTGGAATCACCATAACTCTCTACACCCAGGAATTCAATTTCCAGGGGTAGATCAATCTCTCGCATTAAGTCCGCTAAAAAAACAACTCCACCCTTGAGGATACTAATTAAAACTAGCGATCCCTCCTTGTAATCATGTGTGATTTGCCTTCCCAGCTCTTTTATCTTTCTTTCGATTTCAGCCTGCGAAAAAAGTTTCTCTTTTATATCATTATGCATCAATTATCCTTATCTCTTTTAAAATATACAAAAAATAAAAAAAAATGTCAACTCTTATCTTCGATTCTGCGTGCTCTTCTCGGATGGCTATATTTTTTGATGATTTTTATTGATAGTACTGTTTTTGTCCGACGAGTAACACGTAATCTCTGGTTAACGCGGTATCCTCCTACCCAGACAATACGATTCTGATCTTCCATAATAACCACTTTATCTCTCTCATAGCGAGGCACTTTCAAATCTATAAAAAAATCTTTCAGTTTCTTCTCATTATCCATACCCAGAGGTACAAATTTATCACCTTTGCGGCGAGTTCTTATCTTGAGTGGAAACTCAACTTTGTCATAATCCAGGAAAGCAGTCCATTTATCAGAAAAATCAAATCCACCCAGGGGCAGGGTTTTGATTTTCGAGGTGGAGATATAATTTTTAAGGAAAACCACCCGGCGCGAGATGTCGTTTATACTTTTTACAGTTTTATTTTGCCAGAGCTGAGGGGGAGCAGAGGCAAAAGTTAATTTCTTCATGCCCTTAACTACATAAACTCCATGTGGCAGTTGGATATATTTACTACCGGAGCTGCTTAAAATATCCTTAATATCCTGATAATGATAGGAGTAGAAATCCTGTTCTGATCCGGTTAATTCAGCAAAAACCTTCTTAAAGAGGTAAAATAAGACAATCCCTTTATTTTTTAAATCTTTAAGTTGTAAAATATATTTTTTACCATTTACTCTCTTGATCAACTGTGAAAAAAGGTCAGCACTATAATGCTGTAAAAAATATTCGGTCTGTTGCAAAATATGCATACTATCTGCAATTTTTTCTACTGCTTGAGGGTTTATCAGCTCTTCAATTTTAGGAATTATTTTCAGACGAATTTTATTTCTATCATATTCCAGACCGAGATTAGATGAATCTTGGGAGAAATTTATATTTTTCGACTGAGCATACTTTTCTATCTCTTTCCTGGTGAAATCCAGTAGGGGGCGAACCAAACTATTTGTTTTGGGAAACATGCCCTTCATCCCTGCTATACCAGCACCTCTAATTAGATTTAGCAATAATGTTTCCGCTTGATCATTCTTGTTATGCCCCACGACCAGCTTGTCAAAGTTGTATTTTCGCAGAAGATGTTGAAAGATCTTATAGCGGATTTTACGTGCTTCATTCTCTACATTGCCTTTTTCAATATTTGCTTTCTGCGCGATTAAGGGCACACCCCATCTGTGACAGGTCTGTCTCACAAATCGATAATTTTTTTCTGATTCTGCCCCACGCAGGTTGTAATTTATGTGAACGCCCAACAAAACAAAGCGATATTCTGATTTTAGACGTTTAAGCAGGTGGAGTAAAACCGTAGAGTCGATACCTCCGGAGAGTCCGATAAGAAGTTTATCCCCCCGTTGCAGCAATTCATTGCGACTAAAATAATCTCTAAAATCTGTTAAAAGATCTCTGTTTTTTGACATCAATTCGTTTTCAGAGTTTGTTGTTCATGGCCAGCATCAAGGGCATCCAGGTTCATCTGGACAATTTTTTTACCTTTAGTTGAAAAAACTGTTTTAATTGCCTCTTGCAATATATTAAATTCTAAGCCAATAAATTTGGCAGCAGCACCTAACATGACGATATTGGTTGCTTTTATTGAACCTAAATTCTTAGCGATTTGCACTGCATCAAAGGCGAGATGATTTTTGATTTGAGATATCTCGTTGAGCAGATCTTCCTCCTGCGGGTAATCGGGAATATTAATAAATGTGCTTGTATTTGTAATAAGCCAGCCCTCCTCTTTCAAATAGGGCAGATAGCGCAAGGATTCCATAGGCTCCAAAGAGAGAATGAGATCAGCGGAAGCAGTGGGGATGAGATCGGAATGGATCGCTTCATCAGAGATCCGTACATGGGATTGGACTGCCCCACCTCTTTGCGACATACCATGTACTTCTGCCTGTTTCAGATTGAGATCCTGTTTTAAAACTGCTTCCCCCAGTAAGGTGGCAATTGTCAAAATACCTTGACCGCCAACTCCGGCCAGAATAATATCTTTTTTCATCAAATCCTCCGAATATTATTTTCTTTTTCTACGTAAATGAATGCATTCTCGTTGTGGGATAATAACGGATACACCTTCATAATCCAGTTCTTCTTCTATTATTTTAACATTTTCTTCCTGGCGGGGCTTTATGGGTTTCAATAATCTAATATGTTCCGAATCAACTCCAATACCCTGACAGATCTTTTCCAGTGAGCCCTCTACTGCAGAATCCTGCATCCCGGTCATGGCAGTAGTGTCGTTATCCAGAATCATTACTACCAGGTTGGATTCCTTATTAAC
>LSCK01000042.1 GCA_001577135.1 Cloacimonetes bacterium TCS60
CACAAAACTACACTTTTAATGGGAAGTAGATTCGACATTACAGTAGTTGCAATGGACGCTAAAGAAGGAGACAAATATATTGATACTGCTATTGAAGAAATCAAACGAATCGAAAAACTTATTTCCTCTTGGGACTCTAATTCACAAACATCTAAAATTAATCGAAATGCTGGCATTCAACCGGTAAAAGTAGATAAAGAGCTGTTTGATTTAATTTCGCGCTCTATAGCCATTTCGTCTATAACAGATGGAGCTTTTGACATTAGCTACGCGTCAATAGGTAAAATTTGGAAGTTTGACGGAAGTATGACACAAATGCCAACAGAACAAGAGATTCAAAATTCAGTAGAGAAAGTGGGTTACGAAAAAATTATTTTAGACTCTGTAAACCATACTGTTTTTTTACCCCAAAAAGGAATGAAAATTGACTTTGGAGCAGTTGGAAAAGGATATGCAGCAGATAAAACCAAAAAATTATTGATGGAAATGGGTGTTACTGCAGGAATCATTAATGCTTCTGGCGATATGAATACCTGGGGAAAGCAACCTGATGGTACCGAATGGACAGTTGCTATTACTAACCCGATGAACAAAAACACCGCTTTTGCTATATTGCCTCTAAAGCAAGGTGCTGTAGTTACAAGTGGTGATTATGAAAAATATGTTGAATTTGATGGCATTCGTTATGCACACATCATCAACCCAAAAACAGGCTATCCATCTCAAGGCATTATTAGCGTAACCGTATTTGCCTCAAGTGCTGAACTCGCTGATGCCTTAGCTACCTCTATTTTTGTAATGGGTATAGAAGTTGGATTAGACCGAGTAAACCAATTACCGAATGTGGAATGTATTATTATTGATACAGAAGGAATTATTTATCAATCTCAAAGGATAAAAATCAATGAAAAAGCGAATTAATTATATTGTATTAATCCTCTTAATAATCATGAGTTTAAATTCTTGCGCAACCGTAAAACCCTACGAAAAGATGAATATCAACGACCCGGATATGAAGCTCGCTGATAGAAAATCTAAAAAATTCCATACAGCGTGTCAAGTTTATCGTGAAGGAGCTTCAGGTGGAAACGGAGGAAAAACAGGAGGCGGTTGTGGTTGTAATTAAAATCAATGAATAGCATGAAAATCATTATATTAAGTTTTGTTGTTTTCTTACCTTTTAGCATTTTTGCTCAACAGAGTGCAGATAGTACACTTTTTCAGAAAAGAGCATTAGAAACAACTGAATTGAGCATTTTAACTAGTTTTTATACTCAGGATGGTAAAAATGCAGCTGTAACGGGTGGAATTGGCTCTGAACAACTCGATGACTATGCTACGAATATTAGTGTTTCCATACCGGTGAAACAAAATGGCGTTTTAAGTATTGATGGAACTGTATCGGCTTACACATCAGCATCTTCCAGTAACCTAAACCCTTGGTCTAGCGCATCAAATGGAGACGATGATGATAACAACCCTTGGTCTAGCGCATCAAATGGAGACGATGATGATGACGATGATAATTATGGCACAGGTATTAATACCGGCACACCTTGGGCAGCGTCTTCGGGAGCTTCACTTCAAGATGTTTGGATTAATTTTAATCCGGGTTATAGTCATTATTCTAATGACAGAAACACCATTTATAGTGGTAATTTGAGTATCTCTAACGAGTATGATTACTTTTCATTAGGTGGAGGAGTTGGTTTAGTGAAACTTTTCAATAAAAAAAATACAGAATTAGGAATAAAAGGCAATGTATATCTTGATAATTGGAGACCAGAATATCCGACAGAAATAAAAACTTATATTGAAAATAATCTAGACCTTAACAGTAGTTTTTTTCAGGGGATAGATATTTTAGACCAAAGTGGAAATGTCATCGATAAGCTTTCGTCAGATGTTTGGAAAGCTTCACAAAACAATCTAATTGATAATAATAATAGAAACACATTTTCTGTAACTTTAAGTCTTTCACAAATTATAAGTAAAAGCACTCAAATATCTCTTTTTTCTGATTTAGTATATCAAACAGGTTGGCTGGCAAACCCTATGCAGCGTGTTTATTTTGCTGATAAAGACAATTTTTATATTGGTAATGCGTCTAGTATTCCAATTTATACAGACGAAAGTAATAAAGACGTTTTTCAATTAGCTGATGATATCGAGCGTCTTCCTAACAATAGATGGAAAATTCCTATAGGATTTAGATTAAATCAATACTTCAATGAATATATTGTTTTACGTACTTACTATCGTTATTATTTTGATGATTGGGGCATACAGTCACATACCATTGATGTAGAATTTGCGATAAAAATTGGTCGAAAATTTACAATTTATCCAAATTATCGTTTTTATACCCAAACCGAAGCAGATTATTTTGCACCTTATGAAACACATCTCTCAACTGATGAATTTTACACTTCCGATTTTGATTTATCAAAATATAACACTAATCAATTAGGTCTAGGTGTGAAATACACCGATATTTTCACAAAATCACATATCTGGGAATTCGGATTAAAAAGTTTAACACTCGACTATAATTATTACAGCCGGACAACTGGACTAAAAGCACATATTATATCATTTGGAGCAGATTTTGTAATTGACTGATAGAAAAAGTACTTGTGCTAACAGGCTATATACTTCATATTTTTTGCCACAGGCGCAACACAAAAAATACGAAGCATATAGCTAAACGTTATGTAGCAGTTTAAAACAATAAAAATCAACAACTATGAACAACCAAGCCATTGACTTTTTAATTTTCCTAACAGTAAAACTTTTACTATTACTTGGATTTATTGCGCTTATTAAATTCCGGATTAAAAGAACAAAAGAAAAAATTGCTTCTTTGGGTAAATTAATTAAAATGATGTCCCCTAAAACAGCTAAAGCCACATTGAATTATTTATATGATCCTAATTTGTTTGAGATTAAATTAGACAGTTGTGATATTGGATTTTTAAAATAAATTGTTATTTTTTTTTAAAAAAAACCTTGACATAAATTAATTAATTTAGTAGATTATAAATAACGGAAAAGAAATAATAGGAAAAATGAGAACAGAGAACAAAAAATTTCCATCAATAAATGTTAAAATAAAATATTTGATATTGTTAATTATAATATTTTTAACATAAAAAAGGAGGAATTATGTTTAACAAAATTGTTAAATTAAGCGTTTTGCTTATGTTTGTGATAATGAGTACTTTACTTATTGCACAAACAAATGGCACACAGGTTGCCACAACTGATGAAGATCATGCAATTAACTGGAATAATGGATCAGGTATTGCAAGAACATCTGATGGAACTTTAATGGCTGTATATGGAACATCACAAGATTCCATGGTTTACTCAAAAACATATGATTCTGGATTTGGAACTTGGAATGCAGCTGTTGGTATAGACAAGGGTATGATTGATGGTGGAGATATTGAATGTAATGCAAGAGTTGTTGGATTTGATAACAACTTCCATGTTGTCTATTTAAAAAATGATAAAATTTATTATTCACAAGGAGGTGGATCATCTTGGTCTACTCCAGTGCAAGTGCCAAATACCTCGGCGCCTTGGGACACTGTTCAATGTAATAAAACAACTATAGATATTGACAGTGATGGTAATATAGTAATTGCTTGGGGAACTGATTTAATGGATGATGGTGATGAACATTTCTTTATTTCTAAAAGTACTGATAATGGTTCTACTTGGGGTGAGCCTGATACATTATTTGCAAGTGTTACTCCTGGTATTATTCCGTCAGGTTATTGTATGCCAGCAATAGCAACAGGACCAGATGGTATTATTGGAGTTACTGCAAGAGAAAAAGATGAATCTTTAAGTACTAATTATCAGATGTATTTCCAAGAATATAATGGAACAAGTTGGGAAGCATCAATGTTATTAACTACTTTACATGATTCCGCTGATATTTATCAAGCAAATCTTGATTATGATGAGAATGGAACCTGCCATTGTGTTTTTTATACTGATGAAGATGACTGGCCTTCCTGGGATGCAGATATAGCTGCAGGTAATATTCCAAAAGGTCAAATACTTTATACACAAAAAACTTCAGGAAGTACTGATTGGTCAGAACCTGTTGCAATTTCTCAAGATCTATATGGAAAAGCTGATTATCCAGCTATTGCAGCCGGTGATAATGGATCATTATATGCTGTTTATTTAGGATATGGGAATGACAATCTTGGCGAAGATGGATATTTGAGAGTTTTTTACACTACTTCTGATGATGGTGGAGATACTTGGACAACTGCTAGTATTTTAGATTCAACAATTGAAGATATGCCTTTGAGAGGTCCAAGTATTTGTAAATCTGTTCCAAGTACTGGTGCTGATATATTATATATTAGTAGCGATTCAACAGAAACGGATGGTTATTCAATATATTATGGTAATATTCCTTATGTTGATTATTCTGCAGTTGAAAATAATGAAATTCCTGAAGATTATTCATTATTAAATAATTATCCAAATCCATTTAATCCATTTACAACTATTGAATTTGAAGTTAATACAAATGATTTGGTTAAACTTACAGTATATAATGTATTGGGTGAAAAAATTGCTTCTTTAGTAAATGAAGAGATGAAAATTGGTTCTTATAAGGTTCAGTTTAATTCACAGGGATTATCATCGGGAATATTCTTTGTTCGATTAGTGAATGGTGAAAATGCCGCAACTAAGAAAATGGTTTTAATTAAATAATAAAATTTGTAGAAAGGGGGCAAAAATGTCCCCTTTCTACTTGATTATAATTCCTAATTTTAAAAATTTACTTAGAGTTGTAGGGAGAATTATGAAAAAAATCTATATAAGGTTATTTGTTTGCTTCTTTATTTTATTGTTTACTAATCAGTTGTTGATTGGCGGTAATACGGGAAAGATTAAGGGGCAAATTTTAGATAAGAAAAATGATGAGGGATTGACAGGAGTTAATGTTGTGATCATCAATACTGATTATGGAGCTGCAACCGATAATGATGGTTATTATTTTATAAATAATATTCCACCCGGCACCTATACATTAAAATTGATGATGATTGGTTATAAATCTGTTCAAATTGAAAATGTTATAGTTCATACAGATCTATCAACGGAATTAAATTATTTGATGGAATCTCAAGTTCTTAAAGGTGAAACAGTTACAGTAACAGCCGATAGATTCGTAGTTAAAAAAGATGTAACAAATAAACTTTCTATTGTTTCGGGTGATGATATATCTGAAAAGATACCTGTTTCGTCTATAAATGATGTATTAGCAACTCAAGCTGGTTTTGTTGAAGATAAAGGTGGAGGTTTACATCTTCGTGGTGGTCGAGATGATGAAGTAGCTTATTATATTGACGGTGTTTTAGTTGAAGACCCGATCGGAGGTGGTTTAGGGACAGGAATTGATATAAATGCAATTAGTGAATTGTCGGTAATGACCGGTGGTTTTAATGCTGAATATGGCGATGCAATGAGCGGAATTATAAATGTTACTACCAAAGATGGGGG
>LSCK01000043.1 GCA_001577135.1 Cloacimonetes bacterium TCS60
AGTATTACTGCTATTATCCTGCAAAAAATATATCTGATGCCAATTTTAGGATTCCTTGGTGCAATGCTGTCTACCTTCCTTGTCTGGCAACTAGCTAAAAGCAGGAAAGTTGTAGAACGGACAAAATTGATTTTGGCGGGGATAATTCTCAATCTCTTTTTTTCAGCTCTAATCGCACTTCTTATGAGTTTTTTTCAGAAAGAATTAGGACAAATATTCTCTGTTCTAATGGGAAATTTGAATTATATTTTTTCACAATTTTCCATCAACATCCTCTGGACAGTCACTATAATTTCCTTGGCAGGAGTATTCCTGATGATATTTTTTGCAAATCGTATCAACATACTCTCATTAGGAGATTATACAGCAGACAGTATGGGAGTTGATGTACAAGCCACACGGAAGTTTTTGTTTGTGTTCTCCTCTTTGCTGGTTGGTCTGGTAGTTTCTTTTACTGGAATAATTGGCTTCGTTGGCTTGATTATTCCGCACATAAGCCGCATGCTCATTGGTAACGACAACCGACTCCTTCTCCCGTTATCTGCTATTCTCGGAGCTACTTTTTTGGTCCTATGCGATACTGTCGCCCGCACCGCCTTTATCATTGAACTCCCCGTCGGTGTGGTTACTGCTCTGTTTGGTGCGCCCTTTTTTATCTATTTACTAAAAAGAAGTTAATAATCGCTTGGCGCGTCCCAGGTAAAATTTTTGTTTACATTGCTCTTTGAAAAATAAATAGAGTGAAAGATGAATAATTCTTACACCAGATTGATTTCAATTTTGTTAGCTTTTTCAAACTGGGCAAGGTGTTCTCTAATCTCTTTCTTGACATCATCCAAAAATTTATCATCCTCGTCCATCTCCAGGTCGATAATAATATTATTTTCATTATCCACACCTACGTATTTAACCAACTTCAACGTAAGAATATCCACCCCAACTTTGCCGTAAATTATCTTTTCTAACTCTTTTTCCACATTGCTCTTACTTAAACTATCATCAAATTGCTTACCTAAATGTGTTTCCTCATAATTTTTTATGGCAGAACGCAATGCATCCACAGCCAGGACAGAACAGTGCATCTTCACCGGAGGCAGTCCACCCAGTTCCTCAGCAGCCTGTTTCCAGGTTAGCTCTTTAGCTTCTTCTAATGTCTTACCTTTAGCCATATCTGTAATAATGGAGGCAGTAGCTATGTTGGAAGCACAGCCGTAAGATTGAAATTTAATATCTTTAATAACGTGCGTACCTTCTTCAATGTCCAGATAAACTGATAGCTGATCACCACAGGCGGGGCTTCCCTCTGTGGCAAATCCAGCAGGTTCTGTTAACTCTCCCACGTTGTGTGGATTTTTAAAATGTTCGATTACCTTTTCTGAATATTTTATAGCCATAGCTTCTCCTACATTTATTTCTTTTTACTCAGAGGACTTCTCCTTCTGAGCTCAGTAATTGTCTTATCGAGCGAATCGATCGTCCTATTTATTTGTTTCTCCGTGACAAATTTATCTAAAGTAAATCTCACTGATCCATGGGATTCTTCAAATGTTCTACCCGTATTCATCATAATATAATCTGCTTTCAGATCCTCGGAAGAACAGGCTGAACCGGTTTCTACATGAACGTCGGCAAAATTCAGCATCACCATAATCGCTTCTCCTTCTGCTGCCATAAATGATACATTCAGGTGAGCAGGACTTCTTTCTCCCAGCCGTGGCCCGTTCAATCTTATATCATCAATCTTTGATTTAATCCCTTCGTAGAGCTGGTTTTGTAATTTTCTCAGTTGCTTAACATGCGCTTCAAAATCTTCATAAATTAGTTCTGCAGCTTTGGTGATACCAACAATCCCCGGCACATTTACTACTCCCGGTTTAAGTGAATGCATGCGCACAATACCGTGCTGTGTACGTTCAACTTCTGTTCCTTTTTTCAGATATAAAATTCCTGTACCCTTGGGCCCATTGAATTTATGCCCTGATATTGAAATTGCATCTATGTTCTGCTTCTTCACATCTATAGGTATCTTAGTGTAGGCTTCGCATGAGTCCAAAAACAGATTGATTTTATGATCAGATGCTTGAAGAATTTTTCCAATTTCGTCAATTTTTTGTACTGTTCCCAGTGTATGATTTATATGAGTCAAAGCAACTAATGTCGTATCTTGTCGTATTGAATCTTGCAACTCTTCCAAATCCAGATATCCGTCTTCATCCGCAGAAATATACGTTCCTTTATATCCTTCTTCCTCCAGGGCTTTAAAGACAGTTAGTACAGAAGGATGAGAAATCCTTGAAGTAATGAAATGCTTACCCTTTTCCTTGTTGGCGTACATCATACCTTTGATGGCAATATTATTTCCATCAGTACCACCATTGGTAAATATAATTTCTTCTGCCTCTGCATTGAGTGTTTTAGCTATTTTTTCCTGAGATTCAGACAGCTTATCTGCTATTTCATTTCCAATATTGGTAAAATCTCCAGGAAACCAGTATTTTTCCAGGAAATATGGCTTCATTGCTGCAAAAACTTTTGGATCCATGCGAGTAGTTTTACATGCATCAAGGTAAACCTGGTTTTTATTCATCTTTTGCTCCTATAAGTGAAAATATCTAATTGCCTGTTAAAAAATCATCCAGTGTATAACTTTTGAGAAATTTATTTATGTTGTGATTAAACTTGCTCCAGAAAATACGGAAAGTGCAGTCGTCAACACTAACGCAGTTGCTTTCCTTGCTTCTTTCCAGGCAGCTGTGAATGTTAACCTCACCCTCTGCAGCTTGAATTATCTCATACATTGTAATATTTTTAGGACCCTTTTTTAAGAGATATCCACCTGTTTTCCCTTTCTTAGATTTTACAATTTCACGCTCTTTCAACCTGGAAAATAATTTTTCTAAAAACTTATGCGGAATATGTTGGTTCCTGGCTATCTGCGAAACAGGAATTGGTTTATCCGTCTTGTTCATAGCAAGCTCATAGACAGCTCTTAACATGTAATCGGCATTAATTGATATTTTCATATTTTTATTTTTTATTAATTTTAAATTAAAACATACTAAATTAGTAGGTGTTTGTCAAATATTATGTTAAATATTTCTCAGCTTTATTTCGGTTACCGTAACAAACCGGTTCTAAGCAACATTTCCTGCAAAATACAATCACATGATTTTGTAGGAATAATCGGTCCTAATGGCGTAGGAAAATCTACATTAATCAAATGTCTTAGTGGATTTCTTACACCGGACAGGGGCGTGGTCTTGCTCAATCAAAAGCCATTGCATTCATATAGCAAGTTAGATCTGGCCAAACAGGTTTCATTGGTGGCACAGGAGAGTTACTTCGAGTTTGACTTCAAAGTTCGCCAGGTAGTGCTCATGGGACGGTTTCCCTATCTAAAATTCTGGCAGTCTTATTCCAAACAAGATATAGAAATCGTAGATAACATTTTAGAAGAATTAAAGATATGCTCCATTGCAAACAGGAACCTATCGGAATTAAGTGGAGGAGAATTCCAGCTTGTGATGATCGCTCGGGCTTTTGTACAAGACTGTCCCATCCTTCTATTCGATGAACCAGCTTCACATCTGGATATTCATCATCAGATAAAAATATTCTCGATCCTTAAAAAGCTAAATATTGAAAAGAAGAAAACTATCATTGCCGTCTCACATAATATAAATTTAGCGGCTGAGTACTGCGACAAAATTTTGGTGATGAAAGATGGAACAGATGAATATTTTGATACTGTGGATGCAGTTATGCAACCAAAAAAGCTATCCCATGTATTCCAGACCCCTCTGACTATTACCGAAAATCCCTTTACCGGCAAACCTATGCTAACATATAATTATTTTTCCAATTCAAGAGATCGGGACTCATGAAACGCACGCTCTTCCTCTCTTTTATCTTTTCTATAATTTTAATTACCTCTATCTGCCAAGCTGATATTAGCGGCAGAGTGATTGACACCCATACGTCGGCACCGTTGTCCCTGGTCAAAGTTCAATTGAGACCAGCAAACATAATAACCCTAACAGATAATGAGGGCTACTTTTCATTTGCGGCAGATAAAGGTAACAAATTAATAATAAGTAGAATTGGATACAAAGAAAAATCTGTTGAAATTAACGCAGGTGAAACATTTCTTGTTATCAAATTGGAACCGAGTGACATAAAAATAGCTGGGATTAGTATCAGGGGTGATAAATCAAATTCTATTGCAGAAAAGCAAAATAATGTAGAGGTAATCGATGTTAAAAAAAATGTATCCATCGGTCTTTTACACAAGTTAGAAACCAATTCCAGCTTATTCATCCGGGAGAACTCCATGGGCGAGAAGTTGCTCAGTTTGAATGGTTGCAGCCAAAAACAGATCGCTATTTTGGTGGATGGGGTTAAGGTGAATACCAGTTCTGGGCAACAATCTGCCATCCAAATTCCCGCCTCCTTCATTGATAGAGTAGAGGTTTCAAGAGGAAGTAACTCAGCTTTAGCTGGGAGTTCTGCTCTAGGGGGTGTTGTTAATTTTATTCTTAACGAACCTGATACAACACAAAGCAAGCACAATTTTACCGTTACTACAGGAAGTTGGCAGAAGTACTCCGTAAATTATAACGGTACCTTTGAAATGAATGACCTCAAAATTCTAATGAGCCTTAATTCACAAACTGCTAAAAACAACTTTTCTTATTTCAATAAGATTGAGAATTCAGAAAAAAAACGCATGAACAATGAATATACAAGCAGTTCATTTCAATTAAAACTAAACAATCCTCTGGCCAAAAGTATTAATCAGAAGCTGTCTTTTTACTTGCAGTCCACAAAAAAGGGAATACCCGGACAAACCACAGATTACATGTATTATAAAAAAGCAACTGCCTGCTCTGAATTGTCCAGAATTCATAGCAAAACCACTTTTGATTTTCCGAGCTCACTGCTATATTTAGACATTCTATACAAAGAGCAGACAAGCCATTATGAAAATACCGAATCAGATGTTTTTCATAAGTATGATTCACACAACAACACTAAAATCATCACATCCAACCTATCTTTGAATTACACAAAAAATATTTTTTCTAGCGCAGCGAGCATCAATTTTCGCTATGAAAGTTACAAGTTTGATAACTTGCTCGAGAATGGGCTTGAACAATCCATTCCCCTCAAAATTCGTCGTACCCTATCATTTATAAATCATAATGAACTAGAATTGAACCCACATTCTGCGCTCTACAAAATTAATTCCGGATTTAGATATGACCGTATCTTTGATGAAGCAAATGCCTTATCTTATAATCTGGGATTGGAAATTATTCCGGAATTTTGGCACAACTTATCTTTAAGTTTTAATGCAGGAAACTCCTACCGTTTACCTGAATTTACATCTCTTTTTTGGAAGGGTGACTCCAGGGTACAGGGAAATCCGGATTTAGACCCGGAATTAGCACATTCAGTAGAATCAACTCTCCAGTGGAACAATGATTTACATACCATTTCTATATCAGGTTTTATCAACAAAATAGACAACTTGATCTACTGGCACAGAACAGCTCTGGGAATTTGGACCCCTAAAAATCTAGCTACAGCAAAGATTTCAGGATTAAGATCGAAAATCCAGACCAGCCCCTGGGAATTTCTTTCCCTTTCTTCTAGCTTTACCAGGCTAAACCCTATTAATAAGACTACAGATTCTGACCATTACGGCAACTATTTGATCTATAAATCATTGCATAAATGGATAACAGAAATTCAATTTCATCTAAAAAAGTTAAACTTCTACTTCCGAAACAAAAATATAGGCAGGCAGTTTACAAATTTTGATAATTTAGTTAAATTAAATGGCTACAATATCTGTGACCTTGGTTTTTCCTATGAGATCGATGCGTCTAAAAATATTTATTTAGATACAAAATTCCAAATAACCAATGTTTTTTCCGAATCATACGAAAACTATAGATACATACCAGCCGCGGGCAGAGGATATAGCTTTAAAGTAGAATTAAATATAAAATAGAAAGGAATATCATTCGTGTTAGAGAAAAATACGAGATCATTAAAGAAAAATTTAATAAATATAAAAATTGTAATTGTTTTGATTATTGTTCTGGTTAACACTTTAGTTTTTAGTCACGAGCTATTTATAGTAAATAGTCAGAGTGAAACTATTTCCAAATATGATACTGAGACGTATTTAGTGGAAAACCATATTCTCGCTGTGGGACAATATGCCAATCAAATTTATATTGAAGAAAATACAGGGTATATTGTAAATTCAGGAGAGCACAATATTCAGGTAGTTGATCTCGAGAATGTAACCACCATGGGTTACATCCAGTGTCCAAATGGCTCTAACCCATATTGGGTAAAGATAACGGAATCCGGTAACAAGGGCTATGTGAGCGGAATGTTTACAAATTCCGTTTTTACATTCAATCCTGATACGTACGAAATTACGGGAACTATTTCTGTGGGCAATAGTCCGGAGGGATTATGCCTGCATGAAAACAAGTTATATGTAATGAATTCATCCTACGGGCAGAGTTCGGGTAGTGTATCTGTTATTGATACACAAACTGATACTGTTTTAGAAACCATTACAGTTGGTAACAATCCCCAGTTTGCAGCTGTAGATTCTTATGACAAATTACATGTAGTTTGCACGGGCAATTATGGTTATTCCTCTCCTGCTATTTGGGGTGAAGTTTATGTGATAAATATAAATGATTACACAGATTTTTCCATTCTGGACGTTGGAGCATCTCCCACCAGAATAAATATCAATGATGAGGGAGAAGCATTCCTGGCAGATGGAAATGGTTTAGGGTACATTATTTATAATACGGATGACCTGAGTATAGAATACTCATCGGACGATCTGTTTTCTAGTGGTGGAGCATTTATTGCTTTTGATGATAATGATAACGTCTATCTGGGCGATGCTATAGATTGGGTAAATAATGGTATGGTGAGAATTTATAATTCAGAAGAAGTGTTTATTGATAGTTTTAATGTAGGCGTAGCCCCGGTGGATGGCACTTTTCTCTATGCAAACAATGGTACAAATAACCAGCCCCAAAACTCCACGACCTTGCGCAACTATCCTAATCCCTTTAAAAGAGAAACTACTTTTTACTGTAATGTAAAGCCACAAAAAACCAGTAGTAATATCAAAATATTTAATATAAAAGGACAAATAATAGATGAAGTTACCGTTGATCAGGATACTCATCTTGGACATTGGGATGCCGCACAATTTGCTTCGGGAGTCTATTTTTATAAAACTGACCAGGCAGAAGCACAGGTAAAGAAATTGATAAAGTTAGGAGGCAAATAGCACGGTCTGCTTCATAAGTGGGAAAAGAATTTAATTTTACTTTTTCTAAAAAATCACAGAAATTTTAAAATTACCTATTATGTATTTTATTCCAACGTCCAAAGAAAGACGAAGAAAAGAATGGTTACCTATATCATAACTATATCCAACTCCATAACTGATATTGGGAAAAACATAATGAACTGTTTTCCAGGGACCTTCTAAGCTACCTTCATTAGTCATTACGTAATCCAACCCCAAGACATATGTAGTATAAAATCCTTTTCTGCTACGTGTTCTAAATTTATTGGCTTTTAAAAAAACTCCAAATGTATTGTGCATGATAATCGTATTAGCATGAAATGCTATTATGTTTTCAGTAACCGTAGTAGATTTGTATTGTACCTTCCCGGCACCAAATTGAACCCCAGGCATTATTACAGTATCCAGAGCAAAAAGGTAAATGGTTGAAGGCTCGTTTTGCTGTAAAGCAAAGTTGTCACTAAGATGAGCTGGTAATTTCTCTGTCCCATTTAATGTGTTTCCATCTCCATTAACAAATTGATTGGGAGCATTAACCAAATTATTAGAGATGCCATTGAACATTTTAATATCATTTAATGTACTTGAACAAAAGTTTATATTTGTATTAGAATATAGTTTTGTAAATAAAATAAACAACAATAATATTATACTCACTATTTTTTTCATATAATCATTTCCTTTTTTAACTCCGCAATTCTCCCAATGTTATTTTTCGGATGTAACATCCAAATATTTGTAATTTGATAAATTTATCTTTAGTTTGTCAAATAATCTAATTTTTTCAACAAATATAGAATTTTCTTGCCTGGTTAAACAGAAAATAATCAAATTGTATTCAAGAAAAAATCTCATGACATACGAACAATTTTTACAGGAAATATATATAAAAAAGGCAGGCAAGGCAAAACTTACCCTGGCCAGGATAAAAAATTTTCTTGATGCTACTGGAAATCCCCAGCAAAAATTAAACGGTATAAATATTGCAGGAACCAATGGCAAAGGCTCTACCTGCGCAGCTCTGGAATCCATTTTAACAGCACATGGTTTTAAAACAGGACTAAACACCTCCCCGCATCTTGTAAATTATAACGAGCGTTTTCGCATTAACAAAAAAAACGAATTGCCTTCCGTACTTAAATCATACTATGAAAAATACCACAATTTACATACAAAATTCAATACAACCTATTTTGAAATTTCAACCAGCATTGCTTTTCAGTTATTTTTGGATAAAAATACTGATTATGCAATTATGGAAGTAGGAATGGGGGGCAGGCTGGATGCAACCAAATTGGTAAATTCTGTAGTTACAGCAATTACAAATATAGATTTCGACCATACAAAGGCTCTGGGTAACACAATTCCCAAGATCGCTCATGAAAAAGCTGGTATCCTCAAAAAAGATGTACCCGTTGTTCTGGGCAAAATGAATCCTCTTGCACGCAAAGTATTAACTGCTGCGGCTAAAGCAAAGAACTGCCCTATTTTGGATTATGAAGATGAAATAAAAATTAAAAATGTTGAACTTATGAAAAACGGTTGCTCCTACGATATTTCCCTTCCCCGTTATCAAATTAATTATAAAAATTTATTCTGTAATTTAGTGGGAAAGCATCAAATTTATAATTCAGCTCAAGCCCTATTAATTGTGGCGAATTTGGCTGCAAGATTTGGCTGGGAGTTGAAGGAAAAAAAGGTGTTTGAGGGTATGAAAACTGTAATCTGGCGGGGTCGTATGCAGGAGATAGGTAAGAATCCTACTATTCTTTTGGATGGAGCTCACAATCCTGGAGGGATTGATCAGCTGGTTTATAGTTTAAAAAACATCTATGAATATAAAAAATTATATATAGTTGTGGCAATTCTTTATGACAAGGACTTTAAGCGAATGATAAAGGGGCTTAGCTCAATTGCCGATAGATTTATTGTCTGTAAATCACATGCGGATAGAGCAGCTCAAATCAATGACCTGGAAGCAGAAGTTAAAAAATATACAAATGATTATGTGATAGAAAAAGATATAAAAGCAGCTTTGCAAAGAGCCAAAGAGTTAGCTGATCCTGAGGATTTGATTTGTGTTACAGGCTCACTTTACACTATTGGAGAAGTTTTAGAATAAACCTCATTAAATTTGGTGCTACATAAAAACATTACAAATCTTATTTGCCCATTTGTTCTACAATAAATCTATTCTAAATTTTCCACGTTTTCTTTTAGATAATTCTTTATCTTTTCAACAAACTGCATCAAAAATCTATCAAGATTCGTTTTTGCTTTTATAGTAATTGTGCTTCCTTTATAGTCAGGATTCCCGGTAACAGAGCGTGAAAAATTACTTTCAAATGTCATCTTCTTATCAAAATGGATTCCATTTATATTACCAGTTAAGCGAATTTGGACAGAGGTGGATTTTAAAAAAGTATTTCTTCCACCATCATAATTTATGCTCAAAATCTGAACATCGATCTCATTAAAAGCATCTGCTTCCACTGTACCAAATTTATACTCCAGCCAATCTCGTAAAGCTTTTTTGAATGAATTTTTTACGTTATATTTTTCGTTTTCTCCAAGGGGAATTTCATCAGAAAAGGCAACGGAGTTTACATTTAAATTAATCCCTTCTCGCACCCGAGAGGAGTGCTTGTTCATTTTTTTCTTTGTTGGCGGTGGAGTATCAAGCTCACCATCAATGGCACAACCCATAAGTAGGCTGATAACTGTTACAAGCAAGACAAAATAACTATGAATTTTTATAAAACTATTTTTTCTCATATGCTCCTTTTATATAATCATGGTATTTTGTTAAATACTTGATAAAAATTACCCTCTTAATGTCAAGTAATTCAAAATCTACTCTAAAAAAATTATAGATCAAACTAAAAGTCGGTAAATAATAAGGAAGAATTTCCGTCATAAAACTCCCATTCTGAAAATTGAAATCACTGTGTTTTAGGGATTTGTAAAATAATACTGGGTGGAACTACATTTTTTCTTGACATGAGCTAATTACAAATTTAAGTTAGGGAAAATATTTTTTAGTGTTGATAAACTGATTAGTGAATAACTTTTGGTAATATTTAGCAGATAATACTCTAATCGACTTGGTGATAGTTGTTTACTAAATAATTTTATTTGTTAATAATATGTGAGTAATTTTATGATAATTTTAGTATGTGCTGTCTATAGCCAAACTTACAAATTGAATAGGTGATATATGAAAACGAAATTATGGGATTTAATATTAGAAGAAATTGATGATCAGGTTGATCCACAAACATTTACAACCTGGTTCGATAAAACAAAACAGTTTAGCCTGGTTGACCATACCCTTACCATAAAAGCACCTACAAAATTTTTTGCCGACTGGCTCGAACAGCATTATCAATCCCTTCTGGAAGAAACTGCTTACAACCTCACCGAAAAAAATATCAATATTGAATTTATTGGGGCTCCAAGAAACGATCATGATTCCTCTGAAAAATTAAAGAAAGATTTGCAAGCTCCACAGACAACTGGATTAAATCCCAGATATAGTTTCGACAGATTCATCGTAGGAAATAATAGCCATTTTGCATATTCTGCTGCTCATGCTGTATCAAATAAACCAGGCAAAATTTATAATCCTCTCTTTATTTATGGAGGTGTAGGTCTTGGCAAAACTCATCTAATGCAGGCAATTGGTAATCATATCTTTAATAATACAAGAAGGAAAAAATTATCCTATATTTCATCGGAAGATTTCACAAACCAGATGATAGCTTCTATTCATAATAACAACACTATCAATTTCCGAAAAAAATTTAGAAATTATGATGTCCTTATGATAGACGATATTCAATTTTTAGCCGGGAAAGAAGGTAGCCAGGAAGAATTCTTTCATACTTTCAATACTCTGTACAATGCCAAAAAACAAATAATATTAACAAGTGATAGACCGCCAAAGGAGATTCAAAAATTACAGGACAGATTGGTTTCTCGTTTTGAATGGGGTTTATTGGCTGATCTTAAAAAGCCAAACTATGAAACAAAGGTAGCTATTTTACTACAAAAATGTAACGAGGAAAATGTAAGCTTAGACAATGATATAATTGAATTTATTGCTGATAATTGCCAGGACAATATTAGACAATTGGAAGGATCACTTATAAAAATCCTGGCTTTTACTTCCTATAAAAATATTGATCCAGACAACTTAACTCTTGATGAAATTAAAGATAAATTAGGCGATATCCTTATACATAAAAACAAGCCAATAACCTTAGAATCTATCCAGGAAACTGTTGCCAGCTACTTCAAGATAGGCAAAAACCAGATTAAAGAAAATACTAGAAAAAAGGAGATAGCATTTCCACGACAAATTGCTATGTACCTTTCTACCCAGTTCCTATCAGATATCTCTCTCAAAGAAATTGCGAACCATTACAACAAAAAAGATCACTCAACCATTATTTATGCCAAAAAAAATATTATCAAAAAAATGAATAAAGATGAAAATTTGAAAAATCAAATTCATGAAATAACAAAAGATATACAAAACTAATGAGCTGTACTAAAATTATAAAGTTACTCACAAGTTATTATTTTTTGATGTGAATTGTTGTGAATTAATAATATGAGAATATAGAAAAATTCTAATTTCATCTTTCTTGTGAATAACTATTTTTTCTGAACAATCTTATCCACAAAAAAAAATTAGAAAAAATTGACTATAATTACGTTCTTCTGTGTTTTCCACATATTCACATGCACTACTAGTGCTACTAATTTAATTATTAATATAGAAAAAGGATATATATGATAGGAAGAAAAAAAATATTCAAGTATTTAACAATAATAATAGGTTTATTACTTATAATTTCTTGCTCAAATAAAAAATCACCTTTCGGTTACAATCAAGGATTTGAAATAAAAATAGATACACTTACGAATATCGTTGATATTAAAAAATCTTATTCAGATACAATCTATAATTATCCCGAAGATCCAGTTTTATCTATTGGTAATTTTCATGAAATTGAAACAAAAAGTTTGTTTAGATTTCTTACACTGCCAGACACTACCTGGTTGGATTCTGTAACAATTAATTCCTGCAAAATATCTTTAACCAGAAGAGGAACAAACTCCGAAAGTGATGATACTCAATTTAACTTAACAAAAATAAAAAAAAGCTGGCTAGAAAATACAGTTACATGGGACTCCCTGAATGGTTATTGGGGAGAGGCAATAGATACGGATTTTAGTTATGTAGAAGACACACTCTATTTTGACCTACCTGATACATTGTTAAAATATTGGATTGAAAATGATACAATCAACTACGGATTCGGTATGGAAATGGAAAGTACAAATACGGACAGTATTTTTACAGAATTTTATTCTTCTGAAGAAGGATATTCACCTGAGCTTATTATCTTATCCACAGGAGATTCAGGCATAGATGATACTCTGACTTTTTATCCTTCCAAAGATGCTACCATCGCCAAAAACAACTCCCCAGATACAGAATACAATTATGGATTTATTGCAAATCTTCCCCCATTTAGAACCATATTTGAAATAGATATCGATAGCTTAAAGAATCACCTCATAAAAAATGATTCAATTAATCCTACTGATATCGAAAAAATTTCTATCAATAGAGCAGATATTATTTTGGATTCACTTTTGATTCAAGAGTCCTATTTAACAAATGATATGATGACCCTTTATCCATATTACATAAATGATACCACAAATTATGATGACTTTGGGTATATTCCAGGAACTGATAATTCATATTATACTGGTTCTGATTCTTTGGAGTTAAACATTTCAGGAATTTTACAAGCACAATTAAGAGATTTATTAGAGACAGATCAATTTTTTGTGAAGTCCAAATATGAAAATAAGGACTATTCATATATCAAATTTACCCAAGAATTTGAAG
>LSCK01000044.1 GCA_001577135.1 Cloacimonetes bacterium TCS60
ATTCTCACTTCTGTTAATCATCCAACAATCAGGTAAGCAAAGTAAAAAATAACTCTAACCATTCCACCATTTCACTTTTTTGAAAGTCGGTCATTCGCCTCACCTCCTATTTTCTTCAAATTGTTTAACAACAACACCTCCTTCACATCGAGCAGACGCGAACCTTTCTGTGAAATGATACTTACTTCATTCATTATGAGATCCCCATCCAACCAAAATTCTTTACAAAATTTGAATAATATTATTTTGATGCAATATTAAAAATAAGGATTAAACTTGAATCATAAATTAAAATTTTATCTTCCTGTTGTCATTGTAATGTTTTCTGCTATTGTTTTTTCCCTACAGGCAGAGGCAGACCAAAACGAAATTTCTGATTTATCCACGAAAAGTGATACATCCTACGTTCGATACACAGTTAAACAGGGTGACAATCTCTACAATATTGCCAGACAACATATGAAACATTCTGCTTATATTTTCCTGGCAGAATTTATAGAAAACATTAAAAAAATAAACAATATCGCACCAGATAATATTATTCACGCTGGAGATCTACTGCTTATCCCCGCCAAATCCTCTCATACGGACAAAAAAAGAAAGCATATCTTTCCTGAAGTTATGAAAGGCGTTTATGTAAATCCCAACCAGCTTGATCACATAAAATTAAATAATATTATAGCAAAATATGATTCTCTCAATTTGAACACAGTAATTCTGGACTTTAAAAACATAAATGGTACTATTTTATTTCCTACTCATAACAAGCTAGCAATTCAAACCGGTTGCCGCAAATCTGCCATCTCACATCCAAACAAATTGATAAATCTGTTCCACGATCATAATATATCTGTTCAAGCACGCATCGTAATGTTTAAAGACACAAGCATGGCATCTGCTTATCCCAGTTGGAGACCCATAGTAGCAGATACAACTACCCGCGATACTAACCGAAAACATTATCAAAAATCTCATAAATGGTGTAATCCCTATTCCGAAGCAGTACAAGCTTATAATCTGGAGGTCATTGAAGAGGTAATAAAACTGGGAGTAGATGGAATCCAGCTGGATTACGTAAGGTTCCCGACTGAATCCAATCTTTTAAACGCTGACTTTGGCATACCGGATTCTGTTAGTCGGTCACAAGTTATCGCTAATTTTGTAAGAAAAGTATACCACCTGACCCGCAAGTATAAGATACCTTTAGCAGCGGATATCTTTGGTATCGTTGCATTTCAAAATAAAGCTGATATTCGTAACACCGGTCAGGATTTAGCATTGCTGGAGCCCTATCTGGATAAACTCCATCCCATGATATACCCATCTCACTTCTTTGGAAAATTTTGGAATAAACAGAAACCGGTAAAGCAGCCCTACTATTTTATATACAGAACTTGCAAACGGCTACAGGAAACCCTGCGCGATCCTGATAAAATTGTTCCATACCTGGAAGCTTTCACGCTTTATGATAACAATCCCCCTATCATAGAAATTATTCTCCAGCTACAAGCTGTGCAGGACAGTGGATTAGATGCTGGCTTCCTCTTCTGGAATGGTTATTCTAGATATCAACCTACCTGGAGAGCAATAAATAAATTTGATACAGCCACTCAATTTTACAAAATTTCAGATCTGCTTTATTAAAATTAACCCAAAGCTTATTTAAAATACTATTTTAGCTTCAACAGTTTAGATGTAGTGGAAAATTCTTTGGTGTCAATTTTATAGAAATAAATACCATTGGGAACTTCCTGACCGCTCATGTCAGCTCCATTCCAGGTTACCGAATTTGTCTTAACCTGTTGTTCATAAACGACTCTGCCTTTGGTGTTAAAAATAGTCACCTTACCAGCAGGGACACTACCATTTGGCAATTGATAGGAAATGGTCGTAGAATTTTCAAAGGGGTTAGGGAAATTTTTAACTATGATGGCGTCAGATTGATTATGAGAGGAGATTCCATTAAAATCTTTCACATAGAAATCAAACGGATCTGGGGCTCCAATGTAAGGCCTATTCTCACTTCGTCCGGAATTATCTGCCGCATGGATGTAATACTCTACTGCTGTCTCTGCCGGCTGTTCGGGGATTTGGGCACTGTAGAGATTACCAAAAGAGTTTTGCAGCTGGACTGAGTTGTACTGTGTTTGCCCCTCAGTTTTCCAATAAACCAGAAGTGAATCACTGATCATGGATCCATTACCATAGGAGTTTAACTGGGCTTGAATGTTAATATCCGAACCTGCCGCAACAGTGTCTGGTATGGGAGTGTGCTTAATATAGAGCATACCACGGTCTGCAATACCATGTGTTCTACAATGGAGAGCATCTGTATTCATCCAGTCATAATAATTGATGCCTACGATATCATAACCCGGCATAGCGTTCTCATAGGAAGCAATAGCCTCATCATCCCATTGAGAACCGGTTATGGGAACAAAAACTTTATCATTTAAAATTAAGGAATTGGTGTAAGGAGTATAGGGGTAATCTCCGGGTGTGTAAACTCGATAAACTTCGTAATTATGGCCATAGGAACTTTCTTGACCGGCAAAATAATCTGCCACTGCTTCAAAATCCTGATAGCGATAATCACTGGGTGGTACTTCTCCAATTAATATTTTGTCCGGTGCAAGATATTTTCCCCAGCAATCAATGTGTTTTATATAGTCACCGAGTGGATCAAGAGTAATATGATATTCATCTATTCCAAGGAAAGCACTAACAAGGGAATCTATCTCTGTTTCACTCCAACCGGGATTCTCGTCTAATACCAGGTCTGTGGAGGCTGCCTGACCCAGGCCGTCAGTCATGTAATTTCCACCTGTTGTGGTAATGTCCATTCCCCAATAATCAATACCCAGATAGTTTGCTACTTCAATGGGGACCTCATCGTCGTCAGGGCGGGGTCGATTGTAAGGAAAATCAATAATACCCACTTCATTATTTACAGCAACAAACCATGGACCGTAATCACGAGTCCAATATGAATTGGTGGGAGCAGTGATAAATTCACAGTTAGACATATTAACACCATTACTTTGATAATTACTTTGGCATGTACTAAGATAATAATCTGAAACAACGGTTACTACGGTTGTATATTGCGACATTTGGGCAATTAGATCATAGGGTAAGCCCAGCGGATAACGCACCAAAACACCTTCCTGCGGTTCAAATTCTGCAATACTCCTTATGTTACCTGCAGGTGGATCAGTTGGTGTAAAATCCTTTCCGATCTCATCCAATCTTGTTTTTTCTTCTTCTGTTAACCAAATGGGTAAAGATTGGGGGTGGTTATTTAACCATTCTGCTTTATCGTAAGTTTGGGATGTCGGATTTGCGTGTAAAACTCGCGTAGCAACTAAGAGCGAAAAAATTAAAATTTCTATTGTTAAAATAACAGTTAATATTTTTTTCATATTTATATTCCCTTGTTTGTTATGTATTCTTTTCAAAAAAGCAAGAAAATTGCTGTCAACTACTACATATTTTTTTTAGGTATCCCTCCATTTTTGTTCATTTGCCTTTTTGTTTTAATCCGATTTTATCTGGATTGCACTTTGGTCACTTTTTTTTCGTAGAAAAAAGTAAATGGTCTTTGTAACTTTTTGACATCAAAAAGTTAGTAAAATAACTAGAGAATCACCATTCATAAAATAAATTAGATGATCAACCAAAATTATAAGCCTTCCTTCCTCTTTTTTTCTATATTCTTGGGTCTATTTATCCTTCTCGATTCCGGTTAAAATCTTTGCGAAAGCTTGCCTGATGTGGGCTGAGCTGATCAGTCGAGTTTTTTAATCTTCTTTTCAAATAGCTTTCGCAAAGGTTCTTTGGGGTTTGGGATTGGGGGAATAATTTTTTGCAAAAGTATATTTTTTGATTTTTCATTCTTGACCTGCCTGCCCGATGAAATCTTTCATATTTAA
>LSCK01000045.1 GCA_001577135.1 Cloacimonetes bacterium TCS60
ATAACAACATTATCTTCAATTTTAGTATAATTCCCCAGTTTAACATTTTCAGAAATTACTACATTAGATCCAATCTTAATATTCTGGGACAATTTTGCGGAATCATGTATTTTGGCTGAATCGTCAATTACACTACCCGGGATTTCCTTATTTTTTTCATTTTTAAGAAAATAAGATATGATTTTTAGAAAGGCGACATAGGGTTTAGGAGTAATTATGTAATTTCTTGATTTATTAACTTTAATTAAAGATTTCGAATTTACCAAAACCAGTCCGGCTTTTGAATTATTAAATTGGTCTTGAAATTTTTCGTCATTATAGAAAGCTATAGTGTTAACATTGGCTTCTTTCAAATCACCAACAGTATTAATAGAAGTTTTGATGTTTTTAACCAGCTTTCCCTCTACAATTTGATTAATTTCTGCAGAACTTAGCTGGGTTGTAAAATTTTTCATTTACTTTTATTATTCTTTTTTATTTAGCTCTGTAATCACCTTACTGGTAATGTCCAGGTTCAGGTCCGGGTTAGCATAAATAACAGATTCTCCCTGTAAAGAATTTAGAACCAGATCAAAGCCATTCTTTTCTGCAACAGCGTTAACAGCGTTGACGATTTCTTTGCTTATTGGCTCCAAGAGTTCTGTTTGTCTTTGTAATGCTTGATTTCTAAGTTTTTCTGCTAATTGTTGATATTCTCTTTGTTTTTTTTCGATCAATGCTTTTTTTTCATCTTTGCGCTGTTGGGTCACAATTGGAGGTAGATTTTGATATTCATCATTCAATTTTTTAATCTCTTCCTCTTTCTGAACCAATTCTTGTTCCCATTGTTGTGCTTCCTTATTAAATTGCTCTTCAGCAACTGCCTTATCAGGGAACTGATTATATACTTTGTTCATATCGATATAAGCAATTTTCATCTCTTGTGCAAAAACTGCAGTAGTTATTAGCATCAAGGTTAGTAAGATTACAATCTTTTTCATGTTAGCTCCTTTTGTATTTTTAATATATTAAAAAGTTGAACCAAATTGGAAGTGGAACTCCCATTTGTTGTTAACGTCTCTATCAAAACCATAGGCATAATCAAATCCGATTAAACCCATGGGTGTTTGAACTCTTACCCCAACTCCAGCACCTTTTTTTAAATATTGCAAGTTGATGGCAGAGAAATCACGGTAAGAATTACCAGCGTCAAGAAAGGCAAGACCAATTATTTTATCTCCTGAGAGGGGCACTGTTATACCATACGAAGTGATAAATTCTGCATTCGCACCTTCAGTATCTTCTGGTTCGATACTGCGATCAGGGTAGCCCCGAATTCCGTCAGGACCAATCCCACCTGGATAAAACTTTTCATCCAGAGGAACGACATCTTTGGATCCAAGGGGCAGAATGTTTCCCATTCTCACCTTCATGCCAAATGAAAATTCCCAGAAAAGAGGAAAATGCCAATTTGTTTGAAAGGTCTGTTTTAAGTATTCTTCATTACCACCCAATATCGATCCTGCTATTTCTGTGTAAAATTTGGTATAAGATCCCTGACTGGGACGGAAAATATTATTACGGTTATCGCGTTCCAAACTTAAATACATGGAATTGCTTATCTTTTTTCCTTCATCAACTAAATCCTGAACCTGATCCAGGATAGTTCCATCTTCATTGATAAATTCATAATATTTCTCTGTATAAGAAAAGCCAGTGGTGAAGCGTGTAAAATTCAGCCACGGAACTTTGGATCCTGCGCGCAACCCTCCCCCGGTTCGATGAACTTCATAATTCCAATCTGTCCATTCATTTTGGGTATGAAAAATATCAACTCCAGCTAGAATATTTGAATTAAACACATAAGGATCGGTATAACTGATGTCATAATTTTGTTTGGAACCACTGAATTCCCAGGTCAGCTCTACTTTTTTTGCTTGACCAAAGAGATTATTATGAGCCAATTTAATAAATCCCACGAAGCCATTAACC
This sequence comes from Cloacimonetes bacterium TCS60, assembly GCA_001577135.1. Classification (GTDB taxonomy): domain Bacteria; phylum Cloacimonadota; class Cloacimonadia; order JGIOTU-2; family JGIOTU-2; genus TCS60. The sequence continues at coordinate 1,972 of LSCK01000045.1, forward strand.
GCATCATAATTTACACCGAAATTTGCATTGCCAGACACTTTATCTTTTACATTAAAGATGAGATCGATATCTCCATCTGCATTTATTGGCTGGTAATCGATTCCTATATTGGGTTCAAAAAATCCCATGTTGTAAATATTCCTCTGGGTCTGCATAATTAGTGATTGCCGAAAATAATCTCCAGGGAAAACAGCTAATTTCCTCCGTATAATTTTTTCTTCGGTCTTTTTGTTGCCGTTAATAAAAATTTTTCTAACTTTTGCTCTGTTGTTTTCATTAATATTCAAAGTGATATCCAATGAGTCCTTATTGGTCTCAAGTTGACGATTAATGCTGGAGTAGATAAAACCATCTTCAAAATACATTGAACGCACGTTTGCTAATTTTTTATTAAACTCTTCTTCATTGAACACATCACCCTTTTGCAAATCAAGTTGACCTGTAATCTGTTCACCCTTAAAACGAGTATTACCTTTAACTTTTATATGAGCTAATTTATACTGGTTGCCTTCAAAAACATCGATAACAAGGATCAGTTTGCTACTCTTGTTATATTCTTTATCCCAATCCTCTACTTTAGCATTAATGTATCCTTCTGACTTATAGAACTCTTCTATCCTGATTAGATCTTCTTCGAATTTTTCTAGCTCAAACTTACCGGAGCGAAAGAAACCTTTTGGTTTTGTTTTCATTTCACCCAAGAGTTTTTTAGAAGCGATGTTTTTGTTCCCCTTGAAAATAATTTTCTTAATTCTGACTTCACTCCCTTCGATTATGGCAATGGTCAAATCAACTTTATTATTTGGAAGTTCTTCAACTTCGAAATTTACAGTAGCCAGTCGAAATCCTTTTTCATAATATAAATCGAGGATAGCATTTTTCATTTTAAACTTGAGTTTACCAGTTAGGTATTCTCCCTTACTCAGTTTAACCTCTGATAAAATCTTCTTTTGTTTAATTTCTTGATTGCCAGTTACTTCAAAATTTTCAATAACCGCATATTCATCAACAGAAATTACAACCTCTACTCCATCCTCATATTTATTTTTTGATATGGTAATATCCCTAAACAATCCCAGGTTATAGATATTTTTAATGGCTTTATTAATTTCTGCTTTCTCGTAAATATCTCCGACCCTCAATTGTGATGTGGATTTGATCAGGTCTCCTGTTACATTAATATTTCCCGTAACAGATATTTTATTTATGTAATCATAATCTGTTTGTGAAAAACAATTTGAAAAAATTAATATACCGACTAAAAATAGAACTAAATACTTTGTTTTAAAATACATTTATACGTAGTCACCTTTTTCTCTATATTTAGTGCATTTTTCAACTGGATAAATTTTTTAGTAAAGTTTTTTAGCTTTATTACGTCCCACGAACGATAAATTTTGTGTTTATGGTTGGAAATAAACAGCTGGAATTAGCTAAATATTTAATGTTGCTTTCAAAATACTGGGAGGATGAAAGGTACGATTATTAATTCCAAAAAACAGTGTAATCTTCAGTAGTTCCTGTATTACCGTTAATGTTTGTCGCTCTAATAAAAAATGTGTTCTCCGATTGAGTTAAATATATATAGGTTCTAAAATCATTAAAAGCATCTACCTCGATAGGATATTCGACACCATTATAGGTAAGAATTGCTTCATTTCCCTCAAAATTATTTATGTAACCATTAAGCAAAAACTCATCACTATTAAATGTTTCTCCGTTTTCGGGCGAGATAATAGTTATATCTGGAATTGGCTCCGAAGGAATTTGTAGATCATAATTTTTGTAGATATCTTCATCCACATAAATAGTTTCAGAGATTTCGTTATAACCTCTTAAATAAACTCCTATATTATATTGACCAGGACTAATATCTTCTATAGTTGCAGGAGTAGTCTTTCCCATAAAATTACCATCTATGTAAATTCTGGCACCATCCGGATAAGAATCCACATTTACATTATAATTTTCATTGTAATTTTGATTGCCGTATACTTTCCAAAACTCCCCTTCCCGCCTAAATATTGTGACATCACTGTACAGATCACTGAGAGAATTTACCTGATAATAATTCCCGTTTAGCTTTATGGAATAACTTACTTTTGCGTATGAGTTAGTAAAAAAGGAAACATGAATATTGGTTACATCGCTAACTTGATCAGTTTCAAATCTGTTATACCAGCGTGCTTCTTCATCATTGTAATTAAAGTCATTGTGTAAAAAATCTGTAGAATAATTCTCCATTATTTGAAAAATATTTTCATTATCTAATCCCTGGTAAATAGAATAAATAGTTTGCTCAATTTCATATTCCCATTGTGCATAATCATTATTTCCGGAGCCAGTATCGAAAACGCAAGAAGGTAAAGATAGAATTAACAAAATTAGTAGAAGATTAACGAATTTAAAATTTTTCATATTATATTTGCAGACAACTTATGAATTGTCCAGGGAAATTTTCTGAAGGAAACTTGTACCCTGAATATTGGATTTTAATTTAAACAATTCGGAAATAGTTGCCCCCAGGTCAGAAAAGCTTTTCCTTATCCCAATATCAATGTTATTTTTTATTCTGTGACCATAAATTAAAATAGGAATATATTCTCTTGTATGATCGGTTCCTGAAGTTGTAGGATCACAGCCGTGGTCAGCAGTAATAAATATAATATCATTCTCATTTAAAAGTGATAAAATTTTTGATATCCGTATATCAAATTGTTCTAAGCCATGAGCAAAGCTCTTGTAGTTATTTCTATGTCCCCAGGCAGTATCAAAATCTGGTAGGTTAACAAAAACAAACCCCTGGCGTTTAGATGCAATTGTCTCTTCCAAAGCATCCAGGGCTGCGGGATTATGTTGGGTATGATTGGAGAATGTTATACCTCTATTATTAAACAAATCTTCAATTTTACCAATACCGGTAACAGTTATTCCGCTTTCAAATAAATAATCCAATAAAGTATTTTTGGGTGGCGATAGAGAAAAATCTTTTCTACGGGGAGTTCTTTCAAAATTTCCATTTTCAGTCCCAATAAAAGGCCTGGCAATTACTCTTCCTACACTATGTTTACCAACGAGAATCTCTTCCCGAGCAATTCTGCACATTTTATATAATTTTTTCACAGGGACAATATCCTCATGTGCGGCAATCTGAAAAACGCTATCACCTGAGGTATAGATTATAGGAAATTTTGTCTCAAGATGCTTTTCTCCAAGCTCATTTATGATAACAGTACCGGATTCAGCTTTATTTCCCAAAATAGCTTTAGAATTGGTTAGCTTTTTAAATTTTTCTATTATCACATCTGGAAATCCATTTGGGTAGGTAGGAAAGGGAGTTTTAGTCTGCAGCCCCATCAATTCCCAATGCCCAGTAGTACTATCTTTTCCAGCAGATATTTCTACTGCTTTACCAAAAGCACTTGTGGTATCAGTTTCAGGGGGAACACCCTTTATTTTTGCCAGATTTCCCAAACCCATTTTTTGAAGATTGGGTAGATGTAGCCCACCCATTTTTTGAGCTATATTACTAACTGTATTTGTATTTTTATCCCCGTATTCATCGGCATCGGGTAGAGCACCAATTCCAACTCCGTCCAAAACGACTACAAAAACCCGAGTTGAAGTCATTATAAGTAATCTTTCTGAATCTCAATCGTGGCTTTATCTCTACATTCTCTGATAAATTTTAATAATTCAATCTCAGAGGTAATTTTTTCTAGATGTCGCTTTAAGGAATCTTTTATTTCCTCAAATTCCGGAATATAAGATGGTTTTTTATCAACAACTTTCACAAAATGCATGCCGAATTCTGTCTCTATGGGACCTGCATGATCACCCTCGGGCAATGAGAACACTACTTCTTCTAATTCAGCAATGAATTTTCCCCTTTTCACATATCCCAGGTCACCACTATTTTTATTACTGGGACAAATAGAATATTCTTCCACTATATCACAAAAGTCCACACTATCATTGAGTTTGTCTTCAATTATTTCCGCTTTTTTAGAAGCATTGGGGTCATTTTTGTCCACAAGACAATGTATGAGGTGGACTTTCTCTGGTCTTCTAAATTTTTTTTTATTTTTTTTATAGTATGCCAAAATCAATTTAGGATCGATATTAATTTTATCTTTGAACTGCTTTTGGATAAATTTTTTAATAAGAAATTGGTTGCGGATTTGTTGAATTATTCGATCGGAATCAATTGAAAATTTTTTAAGTTCTTGCTTGAACTCCTGTTTCGAATTATAAGAACTTTGCAGTTGCCTGAATTGATTCAAGATTTTTTGTTCATCAATTTCATATTCTCCCGATTTTGCATGCTGTAGAAGTAAATACCCATCAATTAAATTATTAATAGCAGTCGATTTTATTTTTTCCGATACTTCATCATTTTCAGATTTCTTATTCAGCTGATAGAGCTCGGCTTTAAATTCCTTTGGCTTTATTTCATAGCCATTAACTTTTACAATAAACATCTCATCTCCTGAGGAATATTTCCAATTGATTTTTTATACTTGATAAATTAAGGTTGGGAGGTGAAATTGTCAAATCAATATTTGCTCGGGAAAACCAGGTGTATTGCCTTTTAGCATAATTTCTTTGGTGCTGCTTAATTAACTCTACCGCTCTGGTTAAATCATACTTACCATTAAGGTAACTTATAATCTCTTTATATCCAGGTGTGTTCAAACCAGGATCAGTAGGATTGTAGCCTCTTTGCAGTAGTTTTTTTACTTCCGATATCAGACCCTTCTCCAGCATTTTATCAACTCGTTGATTAATTTTTTCATATAGCTCTCCCCTATCTGGTTTTAAATATATGACAAAGGAATCGTAGCGTTTTTTTTCATTATGTTCATCCCAGTATTGTGAAATTGGCTTGCCAGTAAATCTGTACACTTCTAAAGAGCGAATAATTTTCTTTTTATCATTGGGATGGATATCCGCAGCAGCTTTCGGATCGACCTTTTCTAATTCCTTATACAATTTTTCATTACCCTTTTGTTTCATCTCTGCTCTAAGTTTATGTCGAATTTTTTTGGGAATTCTAGGAATATTACTTAAACCGTAAAGAAGGGCTTTTATATAAAAACCAGTACCACCCACAATAAGTGGTACCATGCCCTTGTGGGTTATCTCTATAATAGAAGCATCTGCATCTCGCATAAA
>LSCK01000046.1 GCA_001577135.1 Cloacimonetes bacterium TCS60
CTATACCGACACAAAGCAGTTTAAGTAACAGGAAAGGATCGGTTACATTTAATATATTTTTCAATTCATTTAAATACACATTTATTTGCCTTGTGGCACTATGGAAAATCAGATCATCGAGATGAGAAACAATTTTTCCCATAACGGGTCCGACCGTTTGTAAGAAATCGGCAGTCGTTTTATATATCACTTCTTCTTTGGGAGCTCTAAAAACATAATCAAAAAGCGGAATAACTGCAGTTATGCTTATTCCACTAAAAATTGCATAACCAAGCATAAAAACAATACCACCCACCAGATAACCCCAGTGGCGCAGCATAGTTTTATAAAGATTTATAATATTTCGTGTTTGTGCTTTCATAAATTTTAATATTCTTTAGGTATTTCTTCCCCGGAAAGAGCCCTCACACCAGCTTCCGCAAGAGCTTCCATCTCGCCTTCACCAGGAAAAATATATATGGGAGCAATAAATTCTGTTCTCTCTTTTATCCATTTAGTTAAAAATTTATCATAAGCAAGCCCACCCGTAATAAAAATTGCATCGACGTTTCCATTCAAAACTGTAGCACATGCACCGATCTCCTTTGAAACTTGATAGGCAAGTGCTTGCATTATTATTTTAAACTTCCTATTGCCGTTCTCAACTTCCTTTTCTATTTTTAATCCATCGTCAGTACCGAGATAACCCATCAAGCCACTATGCTTAACTAGTTTTTTCTCCAATTCTACTTTGGTGTAATCCCCAGAATAACAGAGATTGATCAATCCGCTAAGAGGAAGTGCTCCTGCTCTTTGAGGTGAAAATGGACCCATTCCCAACAAGGCATTATTCACATCTACTACTTTACCTTCTTTTAAAGCTGCTACACTTATTCCTCCGCCCATATGGCAGGCAATGAGATTAGATTTTGATAATGGTTTTCCTATTTTTTTTGCGGTTTTCCTGGCAATCGATTTTATATTTAAAGCATGGAAAAGGCTTTGTCTTTCAATTTCCGGAACTCCAGAAATTCTAGCTATCTCATCCATCTCATCAACGGTTACAGGATCTGCAATATAAGCTGGGACATTTACTTCATTAGCAATTGCCTCTGCAATAAATGCTCCCAGATTTGAAGCATGGGTTTTATCCCACAGTGACTTGTTTTGAAGATCCTCGAACATCTGCTTGTTAATTTTATAAATCCCGCTTTCAACTGGTTTAACCAATCCACCTCTGCCAACGACAACATCGAGACTGTTAATTTTTACACCATCCTCTTCTAATGCTTCCTTTACCAATTCTATGCGGAAGTCGAGTTGATCCATCAGATCGTCATATTTTCCCAGCTCTTGCGGATCATGTCGCAAGGTATGAGATAAAATTTCTTCATCGTTATCAAACACAGCAATCTTGGTTGAAGTAGAACCAGGATTTACTGATAGAACTCTATATTTTTCCATGCAAACTCCATTTTTTTCCACTATGAAAAAAATTGAAATTATAGGTCAACAAAAAAAGCCCTGTAAAACATACAGGGCTTCGAATTATTATATTTAACCTTTTAAAATACCAATCCAAATTCAAAACTAAGAGCATTAGAAGTATTTAAATTGTGTTTTGAAAGCACATTAGGTTCATTGTTATCCATGGAATCATAATTGTATTCAAACTTCATGAATATATTTTTATGAGGTTTCATATTCAATCCAACTATAATATTAGATTCTGAAGCACCGTCGCCGTTAACTTTATCATTTTTACTGAAGTAGCCTAAATAGGGTATCGTCTTCTTAAAGAAGGGCAGCATAAATCCTTTTTTGTACGAGGCCAAGACAAAATAATTCAGGTCACTAGTATCGTCATCATCGTCTTGCAAATTATATATTTGTGTGTTTAATTTAAATAAGTTATTGTAACACCAAGTAAGATCAACACCATAATCAGAATATTTATCAAATCCATCCTCATTGTTCCAATTTTCCATTTTATACGAAACTCCAACCTTAAAATCTCCAATGTCAGCTGTTGCTCTAGTACCTATCGTAGATGGATAATCAAGAGTTCCATCTGCTTTTCCTTCGTCAGCCCAGTACAGGTTAAAATGATATCTGGAACAATAGCTTCCTGTCATGTTTAACATCCATGAATTGTCAAAAGTAGGTGGTTGAAAGATACTTATATTTTCAGAAGCATAAGGGGATACATTTCCGAAGGGATAATACATTTTACCAGCCTGCATATCTAAGATAAACCATTGATATCGTTGCATTGGTGAAAAATATGATGTTAGTAAGTTGAATTTGATCCAAGCTGCATCAATATTCAGTTTGGGGGGCTCGGCAGTCAGTTCGGTAATATTCAGACCCGTAGAAAAATCCTTGTACGCCCAGTCAAGATATATATTACGGAGATGCCAATATCTTTCTGATCCTACGCCATCATCAATTCTTTTACTAGAATAATAGGCACTGAACTCATGGGCAACAAGCAGAGAAGAGATTAACAGGAGAGATAACGTGATCAATAATATTTTTTTCATGATTTTCTCCTTAAAAAACCTTTAGATTAACAGTTAACATTCTAGAATTCATAGCCAACAGAAACGGTAAAAGCGTCAGACATTTCTCCATTATCTGTAGTTGGATCATCGATATCTACCGAATCATAGTTATATTCCATTTTTATAAAACCATTTTCAACTGGGGATGTATGTAAACCAGCTACCATATTATATTCTTTGCCACCTTCTCCTGCAGCATCATCTTTAGAAAAATAGCCTACATAGGGTGTAGTAGTTTTAAAAATAGGTAGATAAACTCCTTTGGAATAAGAGAGAATACCAAAATAGTTGATGTCTCCCGTATCATTACTATCATCAGCAATATTATAAACTTGTAAGTTCAAATCCAGCATATCAAACATATTCCAGTTTGTATAAAAACCATAATCATTCCAGCTATCATCATCCCAACTATATTCATCTACATTATCCCAATCTCTGACTCTAAGGCTTAGCCCCACTTCCATATTTTCATTAGAATACTTCACTTTGGCACCTGCAGTAGATGGTGCGTCGTAGCTTTTCCAATCAGATGGAGTGCCACCATCAGCCCAATACATATCTACGGCAAAGTTACTAATTGATTTTGAAAGCAATACTTGCCATGAAGCGCTAAAAAGTTGTGGCTGAAAAATAGTGATGTTGTTGGCAGATCTGCTGGAAACATTGTTAAAATCATAAGCTTTCTTACCAAGATACATATCCATAAAACCAAAAGGTTGTAGTTTAACATATGCTTCTTTTAGAACCATGGGGTCGCTTCCGGTTAGCGGTGATAATGCTAAATCTACACAATAGTAATCACTCACCCAGCCTAATCTAGTAGATTTCAAATGCCAAAATCTTTGTGAACCTTGTCCAGCGTCCTTTCTTTTACTAGAATAAAAAAAGGATAACTCGCTGTAATTAGGTATTAACTCTTCTTTTATAGTAACAACTTCTTCTTCAACAACGTATTCAGCATGAACTAAAGATACTAATAAGAGAAGAGAAATAAATACTAAAGCAATCTTTTTCATTTTATATTCTCCTTCCTTAGGATTTAATTAATTTTCGATTTTATTTTACAAAACTTATT
>LSCK01000047.1 GCA_001577135.1 Cloacimonetes bacterium TCS60
ATTTTATAAGCACCATAAGAATAATCTACAGGACCAGTGACAAAATAAGTTCCGTCGAGAACGGGATCAAATGCGTAAAACACATCGTCTACTACAACTGGACCGGAACCATCATCAATTTCCCATTCACCGTAAGTGTTTGTGGTCGCAGTACAAGTAGCATTTTTCACAGAGACCAGGACACCTTCATAATCTTCTTGATTTACTTCATTAGTAGTAATTTCAGCAGGAGCAGGTAAGGCGACACCGGAAGCAAGAGTATCAACATCTGTAACATTTAACAATTCAGTTTTGTTGTAGTATTCATCAACTTCACAAGTGATCAATACCTGTTGGCCTACATCATAGACATGGTCCCAATCATATAAATACACACCATTCCAGGCACCAGAACCATCCTGGATAAAGTATTTACTACCTTTAGTGGCATCTTCAGATGCAGTAATTATACCAGTAGTAGTTACAACCTGTCCCAGATAGGGAGAATCTCCGCTAGGGTCAGTTGTATACTGGATATCGTAAATAGACGTTACAACAATAGGTGCGGCTATAAAGTAATTATCAGTAGGAGCAGAGTAACCGACACCTGAGGAAATGAGCTCAGTACCAATATTATTATATACATGATATTCGTTCTCATATGAATAACTACCAGCTGTGTAATCAACAAAAACAGAATCATCTTGATTAACTGCAAATGTATAATCTTCCGGGCCAGCACCACTAGCAATAGTAATATCATCAAGAACAACTGTACCGTTTACCAGTACATCTAGCATTCCACCATTCCAACCATCACCCCAGCTATCAATCAGAGTGATTGTGAAATCTGCAGAGCGATCTCCTTTTACGTTTTTTTGAAATTTACTCCCGTAATCCTCGGGCAATTCAAAACCCTGTCCGGGTCCACGAGCCGCAAAGGAGAGAGTAAATACAAATACAAAGATCGCAAATAAGAATAGAGTTTTCTTCATTATTCCTCCTATTATTTAGGAATTTTATTTAATTGTTTGTTCGTTTTCACTTTTTTCTGATGCAGAGAACAAATAAAGGTATAGCTGTTCAAAACATTCAGAAAACTTAACATAGAAATTAGCATCTTTTTATTCCTTTATAAATTAATCACAAAAGGAAAAATCCAGCCAGAATTAAGTATGTGGCGTATTACAAGCTGGTTACCTAATTTTGACACTATCATTTTTCTTACCATATTTTTCAAAAATATCAACTTAATGTAGATTCATTAATTTGATTATATGTGTTCACCTTTATCAAAAATTTCAAATATTGTCAAATTTTTCTAAAATTTAATTTACCTACTAGGGGTTTGAACCCCACAAATTGAGAGTAGCAAATTGGAAAAAAACATATTTTTCCTCAGTTTAATATTATTAATATGGCTTATCATATTCTAAAACACAATCCTTCTAATTTTGTTTTCCAAAAAAGAGTTATAACTGAATTGTTTGTCAATAAAAAAATCTTGACCAGCATTAAGAGAGTATAAAATTGTTGTGGATAATAAATTGAGATACAGGATAAATTATATGAAAAGGATAAGAGTTTTACCCGAAAGAGTTATAAACCATATTGCTGCCGGTGAGATTATCGAAAGACCGGCATCTGTTGTAAAGGAGTTAATGGAAAACTGCGTAGATGCTAATGCTAATCAAATTAAAGTTATGGTAAAAGATGGGGGTAAAAAACTTATAGAAGTCAATGACAACGGTAGTGGGATGGATCAGGATGATGCCCTATTAGCTCTGGAAAGACATGCAACAAGCAAAGTATATAATATGGATGATGTGAAGGATATTTCCACACTTGGATTTAGGGGTGAAGCCATACCCAGCATCGCCTCTGTTTCCCAAATGGTTTTGAAGACCTTAGTCCATAAAAAGCCAAATTCACCTGGCGTTCTCATAAAACTGGATTTTGGTAAAATCAAAGATGTTTCTCAAACTGCTACGACCCCAGGTACTTCCATTAAGGTAAAAAACCTTTTTGCTAAGCTGCCTGCCAGAAAAAAATTTTTGAAAACCACACGAACTGAATTTTCACACATAAAAAAAACATTTAATCATATTGCGATCACAAATCCGGAAATATCGTTTTCTCTGGTTCATAATGATAAAGAGATTTACAATTATCCTGAAGTAAACCTGCTGGAGAAGAGAATCTCACAAATTTATGGAGATAAATTTTTCGAAAAAGATATAATCTCAGTTCATAACGAAAGCCCATTTGTCTCTATAAAGGGTTACATCGGTTCTTTTAGGGATCAATCTGCCTTAGGAAATATACACAATATTTTCATTAATGACCGATATATAAATGACAAAATTATTTACAGTGCTATAAAAAAAGCCTACGAGCCCTTTACAAAAAAAACATTAAAGAAGAACCAAATCCCTGTTTATGTAGTATTTTTGGAAGTAAAAAATGATAAAATCGATTTTAACGTTTCTCCTAGTAAGGAAGAAGTAAGATTTTTTAATGCAAACTTCATCTTTCAATTTGTGAAAAAAACCGTTACAGATCACCTTTTAAATTACGAAAAAAATAAGCTGGGAGAAAAGCAATCTGCTCTTTCCAAGACTAAAAACCAAGTTAATGGTCCCAATGATAAGTTTCATTCACAGCCTACAAAGAAAGGATCTTTTTCTTCCTACAGAGAGAATCTGGACGAGCTATTCAAACAACCGCAGGAGAAAAAAGATGTGCAACAGGTTAATTTCCTCGATAATAATATTGCGCGAGATAAAAACAGAATTATCGAACATGATATTGTTAATCCCTGGCAAGTAGGAGATTCATTCATTTTAGTTGAGACGAAAGATGGAATCATGGTTGTAGATCAGCACGCTGCTCATGAAAGAGTACTTTACGAAAAAGTAAAAAACAACTTGAAAAAAGAAAGCTCCACCTCCAAATCTCAAAAACTGCTCTTTCCTCTTGTTATAGACCTGCCTCAGCATTTAACTGATCTAATACCCCAATTACTGGAAGAGCATCCACAATTATTCCGCAAAGCAGGTTTTAAAATGAAAGTATTTAGTGGGGACTCCATAGTAATTGAAGAGATTCCGGGATATATAAAAAACTGGGATAAAGACAAAACAATGTTAGCGATCTTCAAGAACATAGAAGATGAATTTAATCCTGAAATGGAAATCGAGGATAATTTAGCAAAATCCACTGCTTGTCATGCTGCTATAAAAGTAAATCAAAAATTAACTAAAAAAGAGATGTTGGAATTGATAAACCAGCTTTTTGCTGCTAATAACCCTTTTGTTTGTCCTCACGGCCGTCCCACTGTCATAGAGATCAGTTTCGCAGAATTATATAATAGATTTAAGAGAACATAATAATTTAAATTATTTTATTGGATTGAATAAATTTCAACGATAAAATATCTTTAACACGAAATAAAAAAGTTTAAAAGTTGACACTCTTTTTGTAAAATTATCTTATTAAAATTATCAAAAAAAATATACTGGAGGATTCTATGAAAAGATTCCTAATATTTACACTTAT
>LSCK01000048.1 GCA_001577135.1 Cloacimonetes bacterium TCS60
TTTGTCATAGAAGACCCTGATTTTGAGAAGCCATCTACAAAAGAGGCTAAGCAGATGATTGAACAGATAGGACTCGATTATAAAAAATTACTTATCCTCATGCCGGGCAATACAAAATCTGTGATCAAATCCTTTGCTAATCTGAAAAATGTCCATACTACCAGAGCGCAGGATGTTCACGCTTATCAAATATTGAATCATTCACACTTACTCATTACCGCAAAGGCTTTGAAAAAAATGGAGGAAACTTTTCATGAATAAAAATCCAAGAGAAATTATATTCGAACCCCTGATAACTGAAAAAGGTACCCATTTAAAAGCAGACGATAATGCTTACCTCTTTGCTGTTAATAAAAATGCTAATAAAATCGAGATTAAATGGGCACTCGAAAAGATGTTTAATGTAAAAGCCAAAAAAATCAATACGATTATGGTTAAAGGAAAGCCAAAAGCTATGGGGCAGTATATTGGCATGCGTCCTGACTGGAAAAAAGCTATTGTTTTTCTTCCTGCCGGAGAATCGATTGAAGAGCTGGAAGTTTAAATGAACATAATATCCAATATCATTGACAGGAAATAGTGAAATTGAAGTTTTTAACATCTAATTTTATTCGGAGATAAAAATATGTCAATAAAGAAATATAAGCCTATTACACCGACTCAAAGATATTATACAAGTGATAAATTTGATAATATCAGCAAGGATGTAAAACCGGAAAAATCTCTTCTCAAAATTAAGAAGAGAACTGCTGGAAGAAATAACCAGGGTAGAATTACTAGCCGGCATCGTGGTGGTGGGCATAAAAAATTTTATAGATTGATACACCATAAAAGACATGAGAAAAAAGGTGTTCCTGCTATAGTTAAATCTATTCAATATGATCCCAACCGCACTGGATACATTGCACTACTATATTATAAAGATGGAGATAAACGATACATTATAGCACCAGATAAACTTAAAGTAGGAGATACAATAATTGCTGATGATAAAGTTGAAATTAAAACTGGAAATGCCTGTCAATTGAAGAATATTCCCTTAGGAATGGCTATACATAACGTAGAATTAACCCCAAAAAAAGGTGGTCAATTAGCAAAAAGTGCTGGAAACTTTGCTGCAATAAACGCAAAGGAAGGCAACTATGTTAATCTCAGGCTTCCCTCTGGTGTAATTCAAAAAGTACGTAAAGAGTGCTACGCTACCATCGGTACTGTAAGTAATGTAGATCATGATAAGTATACGATCGGTAAGGCTGGCCGCTCACGCTGGAAAGGTAAGAGACCCCATACACGTGGAGTTGCTATGAATCCTGTTGATCATCCCATGGGCGGTGGTGAAGGTAAAAGCACGGGAGGAAGACATCCTGTTTCTCCCTGGGGTAAACCAGCTAAGGGTAAGAAAACTCGAAAAAAGAAAAAATATTCAAATAATTATATATTAAAATATAGGAAATAAATCGGAGGTAAATTTAAATGACTCGTTCGTTAAAAAAAGGACCTTTTATTGATGCTCACTTGTTGAAGAAAGTAGAAGAGTTAGAAAAAAAGGATCAGAAAAAAGTTATCAAAACTTGGTCTCGTCGATCTACTATTATACCTGATTTTGTCGGGCATACATTTGCTGTCCATAATGGGAAAAAATTCGTTCCAATATTTATTTCCGAAAACATGGTTGGACATAAGTTAGGTGAGTTCTCACCCACGAGAATCTTCCGAGGACACAAATTGAAGGAAACAATATAAAGGAATTTTTAAACATGGAAGCTATTGCAAAAGTAAAAGAGCAACGAGGATCTGCCAAAAAAATTCGTTTGGTGGCTGATCTTATTAGAAATAAAAATGTTAATGAAGCTAAGAGTATTCTGCTATACTCAAAAAAAGGTGCCTCTAAAATACTTCTGAAATTACTAAACGCTGCCGTTGCAAATGCCGTACATAAAGAGTCAAAAGTTAACACAGAAGAACTTTTTATTAACAAAATTTTTGTCGACGAAGGTCGTACAATGAAACGCATGAGACCCCGTGCCCGTGGCATGGCAGATTTAATGCGCCGTAGAACGAGCCATATCACAATTTCGGTTTCAGATGAAACCCCTGAAAAAGAAGGGAGTAAATAATGGGTCAAAAAACTAATCCTATTGGTTTTCGCATTGGTTTTAATAAAGATTGGGAATCTATTTGGTTTGCTGATAATAGAAAAGAATATGTTAATCTTTTTCTGGAAGACATGAAGATAAAGGATTATTTGGAAAAACGCCTTGAAAGAGCTATGCTTTCCAAAGTTGAAATCAAACGGACAACTGATAAAACTAAAGTGATAATTAAAACTGCTAGACCCGGAATAGTTATCGGTAAAAAGGGTAGTGAAGTCGAAAAGATTAAACATGAATTGCTTACCCTGCTTGAGATGGATCCACAGGATGAATATAATAAATTGGCTATAGATGTGCGTGAAGTAAAAAGACCACAATTAGATGCAAAACTTGTTGCCCAAGATATCGCACGCCAAATTGAAAACAGAATTTCTTATCGTAGAGCAATGAAAAGAGCTATGTATAAAGCTATGGATTCAGGCGCTAAAGGTATCAAAGTTAAATGTAGTGGTCGCCTATATGGCGCGGAAATTGCTAGAAAAGAAGAATATAGAGAAGGTGAAGCCCCGCTGCACACACTTCGTTCAAATATTGATTATGCTTATGTTCCAGCAAATACTACTTATGGAACCATCGGCGTAAAAGTCTGGGTGTGCAAAGGCGAATTGATGGATATACAAAGATAAAATTTATAGGTGAAAAAAAATGTTAATGCCAATTAAAGTTAAACATAGAAAGCAACAAAGAGGTAGAAGACGCGGAAAAGCTCACTCTGGCTCTACTTTGCAATTTGGACAATATGGTATGATTGCAACAGAAAGCGGCTGGATAAAATCTCGTCAAATTGAAGCTGCTCGTGTAGCCATTACTCACTATCTTAAAGATGTTGGTAAACTCTGGATTCAAATTTTCCCGGATAAACCATGTACAATTAAACCTGCTGAAACTCGCATGGGTAAAGGTAAAGGTACACCTGAATATTGGGTTGCTGTCGTCAAACCTGGTAGAGTTATGTTTGAATTGCATGGAATTTCTGCTGAACAAGCAAAAGAAGCATTCAGACGTGCTACACACAAACTGCCTGTAAAAACAAAGTTTATTGTAAGAGACGAGATCTGAGGTAGAGATGGATATTAGACAGACACGAGAAATGAATATAGATGAACTAGAATTAGAATTGGAAGATCTGCATGAAGAATACTTTAATTTGCGTTATCAGAAAAAAATGAACCGGCTGGAAGATACTTCAAAGATCAATAAGATTAAAAAAAATATTGCCCGGATCAAAACTTTGATCAACGAAAAGAAAATGAGTGAATAGATTTTTTAAGTAGGAAAAATGAAAAATTCAAATTATAATTTTAAAAGCAAACCTAAACGTAGCGGGATAGTCGTAAGCGATAAAATGAATAAAACCGCTGTGGTTGAAGTAGTAAGACAATTCAGACATCCTTTGTATGGAAAAATAGTTAGAAAAAGTAAAAAATATAAAGTACACGATGAGAAAAATGAAGCTAATGCTGGTGATAAAGTTGAGATACAAGAGCATATACCTGTTAGTAAAACCAAACGATGGAAGCTTACTAAAATTCTTGAAAGGAAGAAATAAAGCGAGGAGTTGAAATGATACAGAAAGAGTCTAAAGTTATAGTAGCTGACAATTCCGGTGCAAAGATTGCTCAGTGCATAAAAGTGCTTGGTGGGTCTAAAAGAAAATATGCCAGTGTTGGTGATATAATTGTTCTTTCCATAAAATCTGCTACCCCTAAATCTGAAATTAAAAAAGGCGAAATCTATGAAGGTGTTATTGTCAGAACTAAAAAGGAGATTGGAAGGAAAGATGGTACTTACATTCGTTTTAGTGATAACGCAGTTGTGCTCATTGATGATACTCACGAACCATATGCCACTCGTGTATTTGGCCCAATCGCTAGAGAACTGAGAGAACATGAGTTTATGAAGATACTTTCATTAGCACCTGAAGTCGTGTAGGAGTGATCATGAGAATTAAAAAAGGCGATAAAGTTATAGTTATAACAGGTGAATATAAAGGTGTGGAAGGTGAAGTGTTAAAATCTTTTCCCAAAGCGAATACTGTTATTGTAGAAAAAGTTAATTTTATGAAGAAGCATCAAAGACCAACTCAGCAGAATCAAGAGGGCGGAATATTTGAAATTGAAGCTCCGATTGATGTATCAAATGTGAAATTTGTCTGCCCCCATTGCAGCGCACATGCTAATCCAAAGAAAAAAACACTAAAAGACAAAACTCGGACAAGATACTGTCCTGAATGTGAAGAAATTGTTTAATGAGGTATAATGAGTAGATTGAAAGAAAAATATAAAAACGAACTTGTTGCTGAGCTGAAAGATACTCTTGAACTTTCCAATGTAATGGAAGTTCCTAAGTTAACAAAAATTTCTTTGAATATGGGTGTAGGTGAAGCAACTGAAAATCGTAGTGCTGTGGAAAATGCTCGTAAAGAGTTAGAAAAGATTACGGGTCAACATGCTTTAATTACCAAGGGAAAGAGATCAATTTCTAATTTTCATTTAAGAAAAGGTTATCCGATTGGAACCAAAACTACACTGCGCGGGAAAAAAATGTACGAATTTTTTGATCGCTTGGTTAGTGTCGTTATTCCCAGAATTAGAGACTTCGACGGTATACCTGTTAAGGGCTTTGATGGACACGGAAATTACACTCTGGGTATAAAAGAACAAACTGTTTTTCCAGAGATTGATTATGATAAAATAGATAAGGTGCGGGGGTTAAATATAACTTTTGTAACTACCGCCAAAAATAATGAAGAAGGTTTTGCCTTGCTTGAAGCATTAGGCATGCCTTTTGAAAAGACAAAATAAAGGAATTTTATGGCAAAAAAATCTTGGATTGTGAAACAAAAAAGAGAACCTAAGTTTAAAGTCAGAAAGTATAATAGATGTGCCCTTTGTGGAAGATCTAGGAGCTATATGAGAGATTTTGGAATTTGTAGACTTTGTTTTAGAAAACTAGCTCTACAAGGTAAAATTCCTGGTGTGAAAAAAGCGAGTTGGTAAACGGAGGAGAATATGCCTATTACTGATCCAATTGCAAATCTGTTTTCTAGTATGTTAAATGCTATACAGGTGAATAAAAAATATGTTGTTGTCGATTCTTCTAATATGAGAAAAGAAATCCTGCGCCTTCTGGAAGAAGAAAAATATATTGAGAAATATTTCGTTTTAGAAAAATCTGAAGAAGAAAATCGAAAATTTGAAAAGATAAAAATTAAAATACGCTATCTGGAAAACGGAGATTCTTTTATCAGAGGAATTAAACGTGTTAGCAAACCAGGAAAACGCGTTTATGTTAATAATTCCAATATTCCAGTTGTTCTGAATCACATTGGAACAGCTTTATTGTCTACAAACCAGGGAATTCTAACCGATGCCGGTGCTCGTAAATATAAGGTCGGTGGAGAATACCTGGGGAAAATTTGGTAAGTTGAGGTTTATATGTCTAGAGTTGGATATGCACCTATAGAGATACCCGATAAAGTTGATGTAAAAGTCTCAGGGCAAACCGTGAAAGTTAAAGGTCCTAAAGGAGAATTAACACACCATGTCCATGAAGGTATTTCTGTTAAGAAGAAAGATAATAGTTTAATTTTTGATAGAAAAAACGATGAGAAAAAATATAAAAGCTTGCATGGCTTGAATCGTTCTCTTGTTAATAATATGGTCATCGGTGTTTCTGAGGGCTATATGAAAAAATTAATGGTGGTAGGGACTGGCTATAAAGTTCAATTAAAAAATAATTGGTTAATCCTTTCCCTGGGATTGTCTCATGATATCTATTTTCAAATTCCAGAGAAAATTGAAATTACCAGTGAAAAGATTAGTAGAACTGCCCAGGGAAATGTACCCGAATTACAAGCGATCATAGACCTGGTTTCACCCGATAAAGAGTTGTTAGGACTTGTGGCAGCCTCTATTAGAGATTTAAAACCACCTGGAACATATAACAAAGCCAAAGGAATACGTTACGTAGATGAACATATTAGGAAAAAACCCGGAAAAGTTGCCGGTGGCGCTGAAACAGCTTAAGGAGTTTGTATGCTGAAAAAGAAAATTAAAAAAAATAAATTATTACGTAAAAGAAGAAAAATTACCATAAGACAAACTGTTTCTGGAACTCCCGAACGCCCCAGAATATCAGTCTACCGTAGTATCAAACATATCTATGCTCAGGTAATTGATGATGTGAATGGAAAAACTCTCGCTTCTGCTTCCTCTATCCAACCAGAATTCAAAGGTAAGAAAAAGAAAAATCCTACGGGAAAAGAACAAGCTGAACTGGTGGGCAAACTATTGGCTGAGAAGTGTAAAAAGAAAAAGATAACCAAAGTGTGCTTTGACCGGAATGGTTTTAAGTATCATGGTAGGGTGAAGGCCTTGGCTGAAGGAGCCCGAGAAGGTGGATTAAAATTTTAGGAGATAAATTTTATGAAAAATAAATATAAACAAGATGATGAATTTGTATTTGATCGCGTGATCGATACAAATAGAGTATCAAAAGTTGTAAAAGGTGGTAGGAACTTTAGATTTAATGCCACTATGGTTGTCGGGGATAAAAATGGTAAAGTTGGTGTTGGTTTGGGTAAAGCAAATGAAATTGTGGCTGCTATTAATAAAGCTAAAGACATTGCTAAGAAAAATGCTTTTAAATTTCCCATTAGAAATGGCACAATTCCCCATCAAGCAGATGTAAAATTTTGTGGTAGTAAAGTCCTACTAAAACCTGCTGCACCAGGTACTGGTGTAATTGCAGGGGGTCCAATTAGAGCCCTTATGGAAGCCGCTGGTGTAGAGAATGTTTTAACAAAATCTTATGGTTCTAATACGAAACATAATATTGCAAAAGCAGGTGTTATAGCCTTAAAAGAGCTACGCTCTCACGAAGAAGTCGCTCGATTGCGTGGGAAAACTGTCTCTGAATTAATGGCTTAATGGAAATAAGCGAAAGGTTTGATTATGAAACTGAATGAATTAAGAGCTCCAAATAATTCTAAAAAGAATAAAAAAAGATTTGGAAAAGGTGATGGAAGCCATATTGGAAAAACATCGGGTCGTGGCATGAATGGGCAAAAAGCTCGTAGTGGTGGCAATATCCCTAACTGGTTTGAAGGTGGACAGATGCCCATTCACCGCAGATTGCCGATCAAAGGATTTTCTAATAGTAATTTTCGTACCGAATACAGAATTGTTTCCCTAAATGAACTTGTTGATGTAAATGAAAAAATCATTGATGTGGAGCTTCTCGAAAAACTTGGTAAAATCTCTTCTTATAAAACAAAGTATATTCCTGTAAAAATTTTAGGTAATAAAGAGAATGAATTTGGCCAAAAAAAGATTATCAAAGTTGATAAATTTACAAAATCCGCCCAAGAAATTATTGAACAGGCCGGTGGGAAAGCAGAGGTTGTTTAGTGCTTAAATCAATGTTTAATGTTTTCAAGGTTCCGGATCTTAAGAAAAAAGTTCTTTTCACTATTGGCATATTAGTTGTTTATAGGTTGGGTGGACATATCCCAGCTCCCGGTATAGATGGAGCTGCTCTAGGACAGTTTTTCTCTTCTCAAGGAAATACATTGTTTGGTATGCTGGACCTCTTTGTTGGTGGTAACCTGAGAAAAGCTACTATTTTTGCTTTGGGAATAATGCCATATATCACTGCCTCAATTGTGATGCAACTGCTGGGTGGTGTAATACCTTATTTCGAGAAATTGAAAAAACAAGGCGCAGAAGGGCAAAAAAAGATAACTCAGTATACACGTTATGGCACTGTCCTTATTGCTGCTTTTAACGCTTTTGGAATAACTTTCTTCCTGGAAAGTATTACAACTTCATCCGGTGCGGCTATTGTTCCTCATCCTGGGTTTATGTTTAAATTTATTACTATAATTACTTTTGTCACGGGTACGATATTTGTTATGTGGTTAGGAGAACAAATTAACGACAAAGGGATAGGGAATGGTATTTCATTAATAATTTTTATCGGTATTGTTGCTCGTTATCCCGGCGGCTTCATCAATATGGGTAACATGATCATCAACGGAACAATGTCACTCATTCTAGCAATTTTTATTGTTGTGCTTATGGTGTTTGTTACGGCTGGTGTGATTTTGATTACTGAAGCAAATCGAAAAATACCAGTCCAATATGCAAAACGTGTAATTGGTAGAAAGATTTATGGTGGACAAAGCACACATATTCCACTTAAAGTGAATTCAGCTGGTGTGATCCCGATAATTTTTGCCCAATCCGTTTTGATGTTTCCTAAAACTATAACTACATTTTTTCCAAACAGTGATTTTATGCAAACTGTTTCAACCTGGTTATCACCCGGTGCTTTTCTTTATACAACCCTTTATGTTTTGATGATCGTATTCTTTGCCTATTTCTATACCGCTATTGTTTTGAATCCCGTTGAGATGGCCGAGAATATGAAAAAATACGGCGGATTCATTCCCGGCCGCAAACCTGGTAAAAAGACAGCTGAATATATTAATAGCGTTATAACAAGAATAACACTTCCCGGAGCGATATGTTTTGCAATGATAGCAGTCATGCCGACTTTTTTAATCAAATACGCAAAATTACCCTTTTACTTCGGCGGGACTGGTCTGATCATTATCGTTGGTGTGGCTCTTGATACTCTTAAACAGATTGAATCTCAACTCGTTATGCGCCACTACGATGGATTTATGAAAAAAGGAAAACTAAGAGGTAGAAGGTGACCCCTAGAAAAAGTTCTGTTATAATTTTTTTGGGACCTCCCGGAGCAGGTAAAGGTACTCAGGCTAAAATGGTAGCGAAAAAGCTGGATCTTCCTCATATCTCAACAGGTGATATCCTCAGAAATGCGATTAATAACGGTAGCGATCTTGGTAAAGAAGCTCAACAGTTCATGGACAAAGGTGAACTGGTACCTGATAATATTATTTTTGCTATTACGGAAGAACGATTACAGCAACCTGACTGTACACATGGAGCTATTTTTGATGGATTTCCCCGTAATATAGCACAGGCAAAAGAATTTATGAATTTAGATTATATAAATAAAGCTGATGAGAGTTTTGCCATTTTGATAGATCTCGCTAATGATAAAGTGATTGAAAGAATCTCGAATAGACGCTCCTGCCCCAATTGTAACAGTGTTTATAATCTGATTAACAAAAAACCAAAAAAGAAAGTAGATGGTCATTACATCTGCGATAACTGTGGATCTGAGTTAGTTATTAGAGAAGATGATAAAGTAGAAACTATAAAAAATCGTCTCAGTGTGTACGAAAAATCTACAGCTCCTATAATCAACTTTTTTAAAAACGAATCCATCCTAAATACTGTGGATGGAGCACAAAGTGTTGAAAAAATTAATAGTGAAATTATGCATATTTTGGATAAGTAATGATATCAATTAAATCGAATAGCGAAATTGAATTAATGCGTGAATCAAATAAAATAGTTTCTACCGTATTGGACAAATTAGGAGAATTGATTGCACCTGGCATAAGTACGTGGGAACTCAACCAAAAAGCTGGTGAAATAATAGAACAGCATGGAGGTAGAGCAGCTTTTAATGGCTTTACCGCAAATGGTTTACCGCCTTTTAAATTCAATATATGCGCTTCCATAAATGATGAAATTGTACACGGTTATGCTTCTAAAGAAAAAATTCTACAGGAAGGTGATATAATTGGTATCGATATGGGGGTAGAGAAGAATGGATTTTATGGAGATAGCGCCAGGACTTTTGCTGTAGGTAAGATCAAACAAGAGGACAGAGATTTAATGGCTACAACCAAACTCGCTCTGACACGGGCTATTGGTGTATGTGTGAGTGGAAATCGTGTGGGAGATATATCTGCTACTATAGAGAAAACCGCTGCGGAAAATGATCTGTATGTGGCTAAGGATCTGACTGGACATGGTGTTGGTAGAGAATTGCATGAACAACCGATAATTTTTAATGTTGGTCAAGCTGGAACAGGTCCTCGCTTGAAAGATGGTATGACAATTGCAATAGAACCAATGTTTAATCTTGGCACTTCCGATACTATTGAAAATGAATGGGTTTTTTCTACAGCTGATCATTCCAATTCTGCCCATTTTGAACACACCGTTCTGATTAACGGTGATAATCCGGAAATATTATCAAAAGAAGGAGTTATCTAATGGCTAAGGGTAGTGTGATTGAAGTAGAGGGAGTTGTTGAAGAAGCTCTTCCTGGAACGAAATTTGAAGTAAAACTGGAAAATGGTCATACTGTTTTGGCTCATATTTCAGGTAAAATGCGTATGAATTATATTAGAATTTTGGTCGGAGATAAAGTCAAGTTAGAATTATCTCCCTATGACCTTTCAAAAGGTCGCATAGTGTACCGTTATAAATAAATTATTTTGAGGTTGACATGAAAGTAAAATCGTCTGTAAAGAAGCGTTGTAAAGATTGTAAGATCGTAAAACGCAAAGGCAAAATTTATGTTATTTGTAAAAACCCTAATCATAAACAGAGACAAGGTTAAGAAAAAGGAGGATTAAGTTGGCTAGAATAGCTGGTGTTAATTTACCGAATGATAAAAGAATACTGATTGCTCTAACTTATATTTTTGGCATTGGAAGAAGCTTATCTAATGAAATATTAGAAAAAGCTGGAATTGACCAGGATGTTAGGACTAAGGAATTATCAACTGACAAAGTTAGTAAGTTAAGAGATATTATTGATGAAAATTATACAATTGAAGGTGATCTAAGAAAAGAAATAAATATGAATATCGATAGATTGAAAGAAATTGGATGTTATCGAGGTTTACGTCATCGTGTGGGTCTTCCTTGTCATGGACAAAAAACACACTCAAACGCCCGTACTAAAAAGGGTCCTCGTTCCGGTCGTATTATTCGATAGATATAGGAGTAATAAATGGCAAAGAAAAAACGAAAAAAGAATAAAAGAAAAAAGAAGAAAAAAGTTCGTTTGCAGGAAACTGAAGGCATGGTGCACATTAAGGCAACTTTTAATAATACGATTGTCACAATTACTGATATGAAAGGGAACGTGATTGCTTGGTCCAGTGGAGGAAAAATAGGTTATAAAGGTAGTAGAAAAAGTACTTCCTATGCAGCTAAATTGACTTCAACTGAAGTAGCAAAAGAAGTTCTGAATATGGGTTTGAAAAAAGTTCATGTAGAATTAAAAGGCCCAGGATCCGGTAGAGATTCTGCCGTTCGTTCTCTTCAAGCTGCTGGCCTAGAAGTTTTGTCTATGACTGATATAACGCCAATTCCGCACAATGGCTGCAGACCACCAAAAAAGAGAAGAATTTAAGAGGTAAAATAAATGGGTAGATATTTAGGACCTAAATGTAAATTATGTAGAAGAGAAGGCGAGAAGCTTTTTTTAAAAGGCGCCAGATGCTATTCAAAGAAATGTAGTCTGGAAAGAAAAAATTATCCGCCTGGACAAAAATCTAAACGCTATCGATCAAGACAAAGTGATTATGCTTTACACCTACGTGAAAAGCAGAAGACAAAACGAATGTATGGATTATTAGAAAAACAATTTAAAAACTTTTTCAAGAAAGCTGAAGATCTTCCTGGTGTTACTGGTGAAAATCTTTTAGGGCTTTTAGAAACTCGTTTAGATAACATTATTTATCGAATGGGATATGCTCCTTCTCGTAACGCAGCAAGACATCTCGTTAATCATGGGCATGTTTTTGTAGATGGTAAAAAAGTAGATATCCCTTCTTATGTTGTTTCTGAGAATCAAACTGTAGAAATTAGCAAGAAAAGTCGACAAATTCCTATGATTCAAGAAGCTATGGAAGCTCATAAATCTCTCGATCAATTTAGCTGGTTAGAGATTCAACCAGATGAGTTTAAAGGTACAATCAAAAGTTTGCCAACTGAAGAACAGCTTCCCCAGGATATTGATGTTCGTTTAATCGTCGAGTTCTACTCTAAATAAATTAGGAGAATTTATGAATCAAATTGAACCAATTCAATTGCCAACATATATTGACCAAAATAAAAAAGTTGCAACTGATTTATTTGGAGAATTTACCATAGGTCCATTTGAACCCGGATTTGGAACTACTGTAGCTAATTCACTGCGCAGGGTTTTATTGTCTTCCATCCAGGGTGGAGCCGTAAATTTTGTTAAATTGGAAGGTTTAAACCACCAATATCAGGCTATCCCCGGAGTAAAAGAAGATTATGTTGAACTTATTTTGAATATTAAAAAACTAGTTCTAAAAATTGATTCTACCAAAGAAGAAAAAATTGAGCTGAATGTAAAGGGTCCCAAAAAGGTCACTGCAAAAGATATTTCCAGTTCTAATATCGTGGAAATTATTAATGAAGATCTATACTTGATGGAAATTACTGAAGAAAAAGAGATTAATTTAGAATTGTGGATCAGTAATGGTATCGGCTATGTGAGAGAGGATGAACAATCTAAAGAGGAAAGATCTGTTGGAGTTATTCCTATAGACTCTGTTTATTCTCCCATCAAAAAAGTCAATCATAAGATTGATACTGAACGTGTTGACAAAAAAATTGATTATGACAAAATCATTCTGGAGATTACTACTGATGGCAGTATTTCCCCTGAGACTGCGCTTAATCTTGCTGCGAAATTGTTAAAGGATAACTTTGAAGCTATAATGGAATTTGAAAAAGAACCAGAATATGTGGAAAGAAAAGAGATTGACCCTGAACTGAAAAATTTAAAGAAACTTATGCATATGAGCGTGGATGAATTAGAATTGAGTGTACGCTGTAGTAATTGTATGGCAGCTGCTCAAATCGATATTGTTCGAGAACTTATAGCTCTTACCGAAGATAATATGTTGCATTTGCGAAACTTTGGTAAAAAATCCTTAGATGAGGTAAAGAAAGTATTGCAACGATATGGTCTAAAATTGGGTACCAACGTCGAAAAAATTGATGAGAAACTTGTTAAGCTAAAAGAAATTGAGGAAAAAAATGAAGCATAGAAAAAAAGGTACTTCTAATTTCGGGAGAAGGAAAAGCCATAAAAAAGCAATGTTAAATAATTTAGCGATGAGTTTAATTGAGCATAACCGTATCAAAACAACTCATCGAAAAGCCAAAGAAGTGAGCAAAATTGCTGATAAATTAGTCACATTAGGGAAAAAACAAACAGTTAATGCTCGCAGGAGAGCAAAAAAAATTGTAACGCAAAAAAAACTTTTACAGAAATTGTTTGATCAAATTGCCCCAAAATTTGAAAATAGAAATGGTGGCTATACACGAGTTATTAAATTGGGATTTCGCCGAGGAGATGCCGCACCTATTTCAATTGTAGAATTTGTGGAAGAAAAACTTGACAAGTCATAGTATAAATAATTTTGAAATATTTGACAAAAATAATTCTTTATTTAAATTTTGTAGTATAACCTTTTAGGAGTTTTCCCCTTAAGCGGTTTCAAAACCGCATATAAGACCTCCTCAGCACAGGTGGCCTCCCCTCTGCCTGTGCTTTTTTATTTTTTTTATTTGTTTTTTTGGAGGCAAAATATTTATTTATCCTTGACACGATTTTCAAATTTTAAACTATGTAGAAAAAAAAAGGACAATATTAGAAAATGAGTAAAAAGATATTGTTTATTACTTTAATCGTAATTTTGATTGCTCAATTCTCCTTTGCTGACGGCTTTAATACAAACAACGGGGAAGAGACTGAGAGCAAATCTAGCTCTTTTATTTCAAAATTAATGAGTTATATGCTATCCTTTGAACAAGATCCTCAAACAGAAGATTCACAAGATATTCCTGATATGGGTGAAAAAGAATCTCACCGACGCGGTCACAGGATCAAACGAAAAGTTGAGGATGATAAAAAAGGGATAAACAATAACCATAGTTGATTTCTGTAACAAAACAAAATTAGAAAACTTACAATTAAAAATATTTTAAATATTTTCTAGGAGATATATGCCATCAGAAGAATTTATAGATTTTGAAGTTGCTGATATTTCGTTGGCAAAACTGGGTGAAAGGGAGATTTCCATTGCAGAGAAGGAGATGCCTGGTTTAGTCCAAATTAGAGATAAATACGCTTCCATTAAACCTTTAAAAGACGCTAAGATTACTGGCTCACTCCACATGACAATTCAAACTGCTGTTCTGATTAAAACTTTAGTAGCTCTTGGAGCAGATGTCAGGTGGGCAAGTTGTAATATATATTCAACCCAAGATCATGCAGCTGCAGCTATCGCCAAAATGGGGATTCCTGTTTTTGCCTGGAAAGGTGAAACTCAAGAAGAATATTGGCGTTGTACCTACAAAGCTTTAACTTTCCCGGACGGTTCCGGGCCTAATCTGATTGTGGATGATGGAGGGGATGCAACCTTGATGACACATCGAGGATATGCTGTTGAAAAGAATCCGGATATTTTGAATAACAAAGCGGAGAGTAAAGATGAACTTGCCCTGATGAATAGATTAGAACAAATATATAGCAAAGAAACAAACAAATGGCATAACTCAATCTCAGATTTACAGGGGATTTCTGAAGAAACAACCACCGGGGTTCATCGACTTTATCAAAGAAATAGTGAAGGGTCATTATTAGCTCCTGCTATTAATGTAAATGACTCTGTTACAAAATCCAAATTTGACAACCTTTATGGTTGTAGAGAATCCTTAGCTGACGGTTTAAAAAGAGCAACTGATGTAATGATTGCTGGTAAAACCGTCGTTATATTGGGATATGGTGATGTTGGAAAAGGTTCAGCTCAATCCATGAGGAATTTTGGGGCAAAGGTAATTGTCACCGAAATAGATCCCATATGCGCCCTTCAAGCTTCTATGGAAGGATTTGAGGTGAATACAATTGAAAATGTTGTTGATAAAGCTGATATCTTTGTTACAGCCACAGGTAACCTTTCTGTTATTACTGCAGAGCATATGAGTCAAATGAAGGATCAAGCAATTGTCTGTAATATTGGACATTTCGATCATGAAATTGAAATGGCAGAATTAAAAGATTGGCCTGGAATTAAAGTTCAAAACATCAAGCCCCAGGTTGATAAATATATTTTTCCCGACGGGCATTCGATAATTTTATTGGCTGATGGACGCCTTGTAAATTTGGGCTGTGCCACCGGTCATCCTTCCTTTGTTATGAGTAATTCTTTTTCCAACCAGGTTTTAGCTCAAATGGACTTATGGCAAAAAGATTATGAAATTGATGTTTATCGCCTACCTAAAAAATTAGATGAAGAAGTGGCCAGATTACATCTGGATAAGTTGGGCGTGAATCTAACTCGAATGACTAAGCGTCAGGCTGAGTATATCGGATATCCGATAGAGGGACCTTTCAAACCTGATCATTATAGATATTAATGTGGGAAGTCTAATCACTTGATTTAGGAGCAATCATGACATACACAAAAGAATTATTCACTTCAGAATCCGTAACAGAAGGTCATCCTGATAAAATATGCGATCAGATCAGCGACGCTGTTTTAGATGAATGCCTACGCCAGGATATTAATTCACGCGCTGCTGTGGAAACAGCAACTAAAAATGGAACAATATGGGTTTTGGGTGAGATCACAACCGAAGGATTTGTAGATTTTGATGATGTAACAAGAGGAGTATTAAAAAAAATTGGTTACACAACTACTGATTTTGGCATAGATTATGAAAATTGTGGTGTCCTCTGTAGCATCGTTCCTCAAACTCAGGATATTAGTATTGGAGTTGATGCAGATAGAGGTGAACACAAAGAACAGGGGGCTGGAGATCAGGGAATGATGTTCGGCTATGCCTGTAACGAAACTCCGGTGTTAATGCCTATGCCTATTGTTTATGCTCATAGGTTGACTCAAAGATTAGCCCATGTCAGAAAAGAAAAAATTCTACCCAAACTGGGTCCCGATGGAAAAGCTCAAGTAACGGTTGAGTACAAACAGGGCAAGCCCTATAGAATTCATACTATCGTCGTATCTACTCAACATCGTGATGACGAATCCTATACTGAAAAAAAATTGAGACCAGATATAAAAAAGTATGTTATAGAACCTGTAGCAAATAAATGGATGGATGAGGAGACAATTATTCATATAAATCCTACTGGTAAATTTATAAAAGGTGGTCCTCAAGCTGATGCTGGGCTTACCGGCAGAAAAATTATTGTGGATACATATGGTGGTATGGGTCGTCATGGTGGTGGCGCCTTCTCCGGGAAAGACCCGACTAAAGTAGATAGAAGTGCTGCTTATGCTGCTCGTTATATTGCTAAGAATATGGTTGCAGCTGGTCTGGCTGATAGATTTGAAGTGCAAATATCCTACGCAATTGGTATCGCTGAACCACTAAGTTTATGGGTGAATACTTTCAATACTAGCGATTTACCCAATACTAAAATTATAAAAATAATTAGAGAAAACTTTCCCCTCACACCGGCTGAAATTATTTCACATCTCAAATTGAAAAGACCTATTTACCAAAAGACCGCAACCTACGGCCATTTTGGTAGAGAAGAAAGTGAATTTACCTGGGAAAATACTGAAATAGCTGAAGATTTAAAGAAATATTTATAGAGGTAAAATGAAACATATTGCTGAATCTGCTAAGATAGGACAAAATACTAAAATTGGTTTCAATTCTATAATCGAAAAAAATGTTAAAATTGGTGATAATTGTCTTGTTGGGCATAATGTTGTAATCCATTCTGGCAGCAAAATTGGCGATACTGTACGAATTGATGATAACACTATCATTGGCAAAAAACCTCTTTTTTCACCCAGAAGTATTTTTAAAAAAGATAAATTTAGCTCTCCTACTATTGGAGATGAATGTTTGATCGGTGCTAATGTGATTATTTATGTGGGGTGTGAGATTGGGGAAAAAAACCTAATCGCTGATCTATCTACAGTAAGAGAGAATGTTGAAATAGGGGATTTAAATATTATTGGAAGAAATGTATCCGTGGAAAATTATGTGAAGATCGGTAATAGGAACAAGATTGAAACTAATGCCTATATTACTGCTTATTCAGAGATAGACGATTACTGTTTTATTGCTCCCTCTGTTGTCACCAGTAATGATAATTATATGGGGCGTGATAAAGAGCGGTATAAACATTTCAAAGGAATAAAAATCAAAAGAGGTGGACGCATTGGTGTCAATGCTACAATTTTACCAGGGATAACAATTGAAGAAGATGGTATGGTGGCAGGTGCCTCTGTTGTAAGCAAAGATGTACCCAAAGAGAAAATCGTTTTGGGCTCCCCTGCAAAAGAGATTTCTCAGGTTGACGAAAAGCAATTACTAAAAAACAATCTAGATTCAGATAAAAATTAATTACCAGGCGAGGATTTAATATGAAAATACCCATGTTAGACTTAGACAAACAATATGAAACAATAAAAGAGGAAGTTTATACAGCTTTTGATGAAGTTTTTACTTCAAAACGATTCATTGGTGGTGATAAAATTAATGAACTGGAAGATAAGATAGCGGATTACTGCGGGTGCTCTGAAGCCATTGGTGTATCATCCGGAACAGATGCACTTCTCATCTCCTTAATGGCTCTTGGTATTGGTGATGGCGATGAGGTGATTACTACTCCATTTACTTTTTTTGCTACAGCCGGTTCTATATATAGAGTGGGTGCTAAACCCGTGTTTGTTGATATTGATGCTGATACATATAACTTGAATGTTGATTTAATCGAGGAAAAGATCACAGATAAGACAAAAGCTATTATGCCCGTTCACCTCTTTGGCCAGATGTGTGACATGGAAAAGATTAACGAAATTGCAGATAAGCATAATCTTTATGTAATTGAGGATGCCGCGCAAGCTATAGGATCTGAACAAAATGGGCAGAGAGCTGGCTCCTTTGGTGATGTCGGTTGCTTTTCTTTTTTTCCTAGTAAAAACCTGGGTGGTGCTGGTGATGGTGGTATGGTTACAACCAACGATGAAAGCTTAGCCGAAAAGGTCAGAATACTCAGAAATCATGGCAGTAAACCCAAATACCATCATAAAATTATCGGAGGTAATTTTCGGCTGGATGCCCTACAAGCTGCCATTTTATTAACCAAACTACCACATCTCGAAAAATGGCACTACGGACGTAAAAAAAATGCTGAATATTATGATAAAAAGTTAGCTAATATTAGCAAAACTCCTTTTGTCAAATCAAATAATCGCATGATTTATAATCAATATACGTTGCTTTTCGAAAACAGGGATGAGATGCAGAATAAACTTACTGAAGCTGAAATTGGTAATGCAATCTACTACCCCAGACCTTTACATCTACAAGAGTGTTTCTCATACTTGGGATATGGTAAAGGAGATTTTCCCGTTTCAGAGCACGCTGCTGAACATGTCCTGTCAATTCCCATTTATGGTGAGTTAACTAAAAATCAGCAGGATTATATCATTTCAACAATTCGAGGATAAAATTCTTGACAAGATATTTTAATTAGCTCTCTTTAAGCATAATTCTTGTTTTACACGAGGATAAAAAAGAGAAAGGGAGGCAAAATGACAAATCGTGCCCCTAGCATTAACCAAATTACAATTTCAGGTAATTTAGTTCGCAAACCTGAAATTAAGTATGTAGGCTCTAACGATACTGCTCTCACAAAGATTACAGTTGCGAATAATCGTTCCTATCTCGATAAGGACAAAGATTGGCAGCAGGAGACAACTTTCGTAGATTGTGAAGTCTGGGGAACCAGAGCTGAACGAGTTGAAAAAAAATGTGATAAAGGCTCTCCTGTAATTATTGAAGGTCTTCTCAAGCAAAATAAGTGGGAAGATAAAGATGGAAATTCTCATTCAAAACTGCTTCTTAGAGCTCAAAAAGTCCACATTTTACAGCAAACCTAAAATTCTGTCTTCTTCAAAAGCCGAGAAATCAAATTCTCGGCTTTTTTTTCTAACAATTTAAAAGGATAAAATGAAATTAGATTTACATTCACATACAACTGCATCGGATGGCTCCAGCACACCAAATGAGCTATTAGCAGAAGCAGCTGCAAACTCTTTGGAATATATTTCCATAACAGATCATGATAATATTGATGCCCTGGAAGAGATTACTTCTATTCCAGAAAATCTAAAATTTATAAATGGGGTTGAAATAAGTGCTGAATTCCCTAAAACACTACATATTTTAGGATACGGCTTTGATGAAAAGAACAAAACACTTAATAAGCATTTGA
>LSCK01000049.1 GCA_001577135.1 Cloacimonetes bacterium TCS60
TAATGGTTTTTAACAAAATAGATCTCCTCCCTCACCAAAAATATCTTTTCCTTAAGAAGAAATTACGCCTTGATTACCCAAACTCAGTTTTTATTTCTGCAAAAGAAGAAAAAAACCTTGATGATATTGAAAAATACATAGAGGATATAATTCTTAACAACAAAGAAATTATTCATTTGAAAATCCCGATTGAAGAGCAAAAATTTATCTCCTTCTTACATGACAATGCCGAGATTCTGGAGAAACGATATAACAACAAATTTACTCAGATCAAATTGAGAATTCAAAAAAAATTGTATCAACAGAGGTTTGATAGTCTTCGCGAATATCAGATTAAGGCAAAGCAAATGCGATCAAAGCAAAAAATATTAAATCAATAAAAAATCCACACTAGAAGTTAGTGTGGATTATGTATAATATATTTTTAAATAATTTATATTAATCAGATGACAGTCTCAGGGGCATAAGCAGTAAAAGATTATCTTCTACTACATCACCTTCATCATCTACATTATAAAATAGAGCTGGATCCAGGCTGTTTTCCAATTTCATTACTACTTCGTCCGAATCAATTAATTGTAAAATCTCAGTGAGATATTTATAATTAAATCCAATTTTGAAATCATCAATTTCTCCTTCGAAATCAAGACTCTCTTCTGCTTGACCTGTTTCGATGTCTTCGCAATGGATAATTAGTTTACCGTTTTTGAACATCAACTTGACCTTGAGGGTATCTTCGGAAGCTAACAGGGATATACGTTTGACAGCTTGCTTGAAATCCTGAGGATTAATTTTAATTAATTTAGAGTTGTCGTATGGAATAACCGCATTGTAATCAGGATAATTAGCCTCGATGAGGCGAGAGTAGATTTTATAGGAATCATATTTAAAACTAATAACATTCTCTTCGGGCAAGATCTTCAGTTGTGCATCCTCATCGGATATAATCCTTCTTACCAGACTCAATCCTTTAATGGGAATTATCATTTTTTTATTTGAAACCTGCAGCGAAAAATCTGTTTCGTATTTTCCCAATCTCTTACCATCAGTAGCTACTACGACCTGGGAATCATTGTTAATCTCCCATAATACACCAGAGAAAGCAGGTCTACCAACCTGTTCAGATACTGCAAACGAGGTTTTCTGTATCATATTTGAAAACAATTTTGCATCTAAATTAAAGCTTTCCTCCCAATCTCTTTCAGGGATTTCAGGAAAATCTTCAGTGCCAGTGTAAATTAGGTCAAAGTCGATATGACCACACTGGATGTGCAAGGATTTATTCTCGGTTGCAAAAATTACCTCACCTTCTGGTAAAGCACGAATTATTTCAGTAATTTTTTTGGCAGGTACGGCTATATTCCCCTCGTCTTCTATATCACAATCCACTTCTGCAACTGCTGATACTTCCAGATCTGTAGAAGCTAAAGTCAAACGGTTTGTATCGTTATCGATTTCGAAGAGAATATTAGTAAGGATTTGTAAGGGATTTCTGATTGGAACAATACTATTTACAAATTGTAATTTGGGTAAAATTTCACTTTTTTGGACAGAAAATTTCATTTGGACCTCTGCTTGTTTTAATTTAAGAAAAAAAAGAAGGCAAGAGAACTCACCTTCTTTTTCAACAACTTTGTCTCCTTATTTAACAGCTTCTTTAAGTTTTTTGCCAGGTTTAAACTTAGCGACTGTAGTAGCAGGTATTCTAATTTTTTCGCCAGTAGCTGGATTCATGCCCATACGAGCTTTTCTTCTTTTTGTAGAGAAGGTGCCAAAGTTCACTAAAGTAACTTTTTCGCCTTCAGCCAAACTGCCTCTGATGCTATCTAAAATTACATTTAAAGCTTCACCAGATTTTTTCTTGGATAAATCTACTTCCGAAGCAACACTTTCAATGAGATCCTTTTTTGTCATAGGATTCCTCCTTATTTGGTTAATTTATTTTAATGTATCACTTAATGATAGTACAAAAGACTATCTAAACTATGTTCTTGTCAAATTTTTCATAAAATTATTTAGCAACCCCCCGTTTTGAGGATGCGATAAAATCAACAAAGTGCTGGATTTCTTTGCTCATTTCCATATCATTTTTGATTTTTTCCAGGGCCTGCTGCGTATTTAAATTAGATTTATAAAATACTTTATATGCTTGTTTTAGTTTTTTTCGAACTTTTGTCGGAAACTTGTTTCGGCTTAATCCAATCGAGTTTAAACCACTGGTTTTATAAGGTACACTTGCACCTCTTGTATAGGGAGCTACATCTTTGCTAACTCTTGACATGCCACCAATAAAGGCAAAACATCCTATATGAACAAATTGATGCACCGGAGTTAAACCACCAATAATTGCATTATTTTCGATAACAACATGACCAGCTAAATTAACAGCGTTAGCCAGAATAACATTGTCCCCCAGATTACAATCATGAGCAATGTGTACGTAAGTCATCAGCAAACAATTATTCCCTACTTTTGTAGGATTATCAACACTAGTTGAGAGGTTCACTGTGACAAATTCTCTAATAGTAGTATTTTTTCCTATGATTGCCTCTGTTGTCTCACCGCTAAATTTCAAATCCTGGGGAATTGTACCAATCGTGGCAGAGCGGAAAATTTCGGTATTTCTATTAATTGTAGCGTTTCCTGAAATCACTACATGGGAATGAATCTTTACGTCCTTAGCAATTTTTACATTTGGTCCGATAATGGAGTAAGGACCTATCTCCACATCTTTGTCAATCTGTGCACCATCTTTAATAATGGTTGTTTTATGAATTTTTGTCATTTTCCTTTTTCATAATTTTTGCTTTTAGGGTACCTTGACATACCAAATCATTACCAACATAAGCCTTACCGGTAATTTTTGAAATCCCTGCTTTAGATTTTGCTAATTTCATTTTAAATCTTAATTGGTCGCCTGGTACAACAATTTTTCTAAATTTGACATCATCTATTGTAACAAAATAAGCAATATGCTCTTCAGGATTTTCAAACTTGTTTAAAACCAAAATTCCACCTGTTTGAGCCATAGCTTCAATTATCAAAACTCCTGGCATAATGGGATGGTCAGGGAAATGACCCTGGAAAAAAGGTTCATTTGTTGTAATATTTTTTATGCCAACAATGGTCTCTCCCGGGACAAATTCCGTAATTTTATCAACGAGTAAAAAGGGATAACGGTGTGGTAAAATTCTTCTTATCGCTTCATTGTCAAATACTACATTTTTTACGGTTTTTTTCTGATATTTAGCCTGAAGAATTTCATTCTCATACAACTTCTTTATCTTCTTCATCAACTCTATATTAGTTTTATGCCCCGAGCGTGCTGCCAGTATATGTCCTTTGATAGAAATTCCTAATAGAGCAAGGTCTCCCATCAAATCAACCACTTTATGTCGTACTTGTTCATTATAGTAACGCAATGGTCTCTTATTAAGAAGGTTATCTTCATTCAATTCAAGATCACCATCATAATCAAACAGTTTACCTAACTCTTCCAACTTTTCTTTCTCTAATTCTGAATCACCAACAACAATTGCATTATCAAGATTACCGCCTTTAATTAGACCTGCTCTTTTTAGCTGGAGAATTTCATGGACAAAACAAAAAGTACGAGCCGAGGCAAATCCTTCTTCAAATTCATCTTCCAGCGAAACCATAGAGGTGTATTGAGGTTTAAAATGGTAATCAGGAAAATCAATAAAAAAAGTAATTTTAAGTGATTCAGAAGGAACAACAACCACATCAACGTCTTTTTCCGGTACAGAAAAGGAGAGAGGTTTTTTGATGACAAGGTAACGTCTCTCAGCTTCCTGTTTCACAATCTCACATTTTTTCAGGATTTTAATAAACTCTATTGCACTGCCATCGGCAACGGGAATTTCTGCTCCATCAACTTCTACAATAATATTATCAATTTTAAGTCCTTTAATTGCTGCTAGGACATGCTCAATCGTAGCAACGGAAGCTTCCTTAATTCCTATATTTGTACCTCTATCCAGGCTGATTACATGTTTCATATCGGCGGGTATTTCTGGTTTTCCCGGGAGATCTATACGTTTAAATATAATTCCTGTATTCTCATCTGCTGGTTTAAAAGTGATCTTACTTACTTCTCCAGAATGGAGTCCAATTCCTTTATAAGAACCTTGGTGTGTAATAGTCTGTTGGTGTTCAATATCTTTTATCATTCCATCCTCTTTTGCAATTTTTTAACTACTTTTCTCAGTTCGGGTAATGATCTTAAGCTGGCAATTATCCTTCTTTGTTTACCTGCGTCAGTGGCAGGATAACCGAACATAATTTTTCCATCAGGAACATCATTTGAGATTCCGGACATTGCTGCTACCGTTACATTGTCTCCAATCTTAACATGATCTGCAACTCCGACCTGGCCGGCTAAAGTTACTTCGTCTCCCACCTCAGAACTACCTGCAATTCCAGTCTGAGAACAAATAATAGTATGTTTACCAATTTGCACATTATGTCCAATTTGAACCAGGTTATCAATTTTTGTGTCTTGTCCGATAACAGTGTTACCTAGAGCTCCTCTATCAATGGAAACATTACTACCTAGTTCTACTTCATCTTCTATGATTACTCCACCGATTTGGGGAATTTTCTGTTGCTTTTTACCATCCCACAAATAACCAAAACCATCAGAGCCGACTACTGTTCCTGCATGTATTGTTACTTGCTTA
>LSCK01000005.1 GCA_001577135.1 Cloacimonetes bacterium TCS60
TTTCCACTGGAATAAGTTGTGGCCAGGTATAATCATTATCACCCGTAATCTCTATTCCTGTATCACCCCATTGCAAATCTCCGGCAGAATTAATCTTCTGTAATCTGGTTACACTATCAGAACTCCAGGCAGCTACGATGTTATTTTCACTTGTAACAGCCACTTTGGGAGAAGCATCAAAATTAGAAGTATTAGAAAGTGCTATTCCATCTGCACCCCAAACAAAATCTCCATTTTGGGAAATTCTGTAGGCATAAATATTATTATTTCCTGTCCTAATATCCTGAAAAACTAGAATAGCGTGATTATCCTGATCAACTGTTAAGTCCCAATCCGTTAACCAGCTCATCTGAGTATTATTGCTAATTAAAATGCCTCCATTGATCCATTGCGGATCTCCGGCGTCGTCGTATCTTTGCAAACGAACATTGTAATTACCTTCTTCATTGGAAAAAAATCCAATATATGTATCACCTGCTGGTCCGGTTCCTACTTTTGCTATAGCCTGCTCACCAGTCATTGTACAAACCGCTGTATTTATAGCAGGATCTTCAGACCATTCTGCAAAAAGGGGTAATGATAAAAAAGTCAAAAAAACTAAAAGAGATATGATTTTTTTCATTTTTACTCCTATATTTATTTTGTAGATTTAATTTCGTTGTTAAGCTATTTCATGTCAAGTTAAAACGGTATTGTTAATAAGATTTATTTAGAAGTAAAATATAAAATTTACTAAAATCTTGACTGAATTTTCCATTCTAAAAGATTTTAGGTTTCAAATGAACCGTGCGTTCTGCCTTATGGTAAAAGCTTATAGGGCTTACATAAAATAATCAAATAGAATAGTGAGCCACGGTGCTCACTTTTTTTATTGGAGGTAAACATAAGTCGTTACAAAAAGTACAAAAAGAAAAAATATCATAAGAAAACCAATTATGATATAAAAGCAAAGAAGGTACGCTTGATCCATCCTGAGAAAGGATCTTTCGGTATTGTTTCTATTCAGGAAGCAATGAACAAGGCCAAAAAGTTTAACAAAGACCTGGTAGAAATAGCCCCAACGGCAAAACCACCAGTTTGTAAAATAATGGATTACAGTAAGTATCTTTATCATCAAAAGAAAAAAGCAAAAAAAGCACAGAAGCAAAATGCATCACAACTAAAAGAGATCCAATTCCGACCTAACATTGATGATCACGACTACAATTTCAAGATGAAACATATTCAGGAATTTCTGGATAAAGGCCATAAGGTTAAAGTCGTAGTAAGATTCCGTGGTAGAGAAATGGCTCATCAAGAACTTGGTCATGAGATTATCGCCAGATTAAAAAAGGACTTAAAAGATTATGGTTCTTTTGAGAAAAATCCAACAATGGAAGGTAGATTTCTTATTGGTTATATGACGAACAATTAGTAGATAAATCGACAATTCACAGTAAGATAATTTTCAAAAGGAGAATTTTATGCCAAAAATGAAAACTAGAAAATCTGCAGCAAAACGGTTTAGAAAAACCTCAAAAGGAAAAATAAAACGCAATAAAGCTTATCGAGCTCATTTCATGGAAAAAAAATCAAAGCGTCAAAAACGCACTTTACGTAAAGGTAGCTACGTTTCCAAAGCTGATAAACAAAGAGTAAAAAGAATGCTATCATCATAAATAAATATATAATAATTTTAGGAGTAAATTATGGCACGAGTAACTAACAAACCAGCTTCCCGCAAACGAAGAAAAAAATTATTAAAACATGCAAAAGGTTTCCGCGGAAGTCGTAAATTATATAGGAATGCCAAAGAAGCAGTACGCAAAGGCAGGCAATATTCCTATCGCGATCGTAAAAACAAAAAACGAAATTTCCGCAAATTGTGGATAACCCGAATAAATGCTGCTGTTAGACAACATGATCTTAGTTATAGCAAATTCATACATGGCCTTAAGCAAATGAAGGTTGACCTGAACCGTAAAACCCTAGCCGAACTGGCTGTGAACAATCCCGAGACCTTCGCAAAAATCGTAAATGCTGCCAAAAAAAAGTTAGGAAAGAAGTAATACTTTGAAAAAAGAGATAAACAAAATTCTGGATACTGCCCAAAAAGAGATTCCGGAATGCCAGAATTTAGATTCGTTAGAGGCGTTACGGATAAAATACACTGGCAAGAAGAGTGATCTTCATTCTCTTCTCTCTCAAATCGGCAATCTCCCTCCAGAGCAGCGACCCGAAATGGGCAAGATATTAAATATTACCAAAAACAAAATCCAAAAACTTCTTACTCATAAGAAAGAAGAACTGCAAGCTCAATCTCAAAAACGAGTAGCTCAGAAAAATAAAATTGATATCACCATGAGCGGACGTCCCGTGGAAATTGGTGCAAAACACCCTCTCTACAAAATATGGGACGAGATTGAAGATATTTTTTCCAGACTGGGCTTTGAAGTAGCCGAGGGACCAGAAATTGAAACCGATTACTATAATTTTGATGCTCTAAACACTCCAGAAGATCATCCGGCTCGTAATTTGCAGGACACTTTCTATCTTAAGAACGGTAATTTGCTTCGTACCCAAACTTCCCCTGTCCAAATTAGAGTGATGGAAAATAATAAACCTCCCATCAAAATCATATCTCCAGGCAGATGTTATAGAAATGATAAAGTGGATGCCTCCCATTCTCCTGTATTTCATCAAGTAGAAGCCCTGGTGGTAGGTGAAGATGTTTCCTTTCCTGATCTCAAAGGTACCCTGGATTCATTCGTCAAAACTATGTTTGGCTCAAACATTCGCTCCCGCTTCCGACCTCACTTTTTCCCATTTACCGAGCCCAGTGCAGAGATTGATATCCTCTGTGTAAATTGTAACGGTAAGGGTTGTAAACTTTGCAAAAACAGTGGCTGGCTGGAAATGGGTGGTGCCGGTATGGTTGACCCAGCAGTTTTTGAAAATGTAGGTTATGATACAGAAAAATATACTGGTTTTGCTTTTGGTCTGGGTATCGACAGAATTACAATGCTCAAATATGGAATTTCTGACATGAGATTGCTTTTCCAAAATGATCTCAGGATTCTAAAACAATTTTCCTAAAAAATATATTTGATTAGCAAGGAGATTTTTTGAAATTTAGCTATAAATGGTTACAAGAGTTTTTACCAATTGATATTTCTGTAGATAAATTTTGTGACAAACTTACCATGTTCGGTCTAGAAGTTGAAGAAATTACCGATCTGGGCAAAACCTTAGATAAAGTCGTTGTGGGAAAAATAACAAAAGTTGAGGCACACCCCAATGCGGATAAACTTTCGATTTGTGAAGTAGATGTGAATGAGGATAGTAACTTACAGGTTCTCTGTGGCGCTCCCAATGTTGCCCCGGATCAGCTCGTACCAGTTGCTAAAGTTGGTGCTACTATCCAGGCACAGCAGATAAAATCTGTTAAGTTGAGAGGTGAAGAATCACATGGTATGATCTGTTCCGAAAAAGAACTAGATCTTTCTGATAATCACGATGGCATCATGGTTTTGGACAAATCTGTTGAGATTGGTACACCCCTGGCTCAAGCACTAAAAATAGATGATTATATGATCGAAGTGGAAGTTACACCTAATCGACCAGATCTGTTAGGTTTAATTGGAATCACGCGCGAATGTGCAGCTATGCTTGAAAAAAAATATACCTCCCCTACAGCCAAATTTCAGGAAAGTCCGCAGCTAACTTCAGATTTACTCTCAGTGGATATTAAAAACAGCTCATTGTGTTCTCGCTATGCTGCACGTATCGTAAAAAATATTAAGGTAAAACCCTCTCCGCCCTGGCTCCAAAGGCATTTACGCTCTGTAGGACTCAGACCTATTAACAATATTGTGGATGTAACTAATTATATTCTGATGGAACAGGGTCACCCTATTCACGCCTTTGATGCGTCCAAAGTCGAGGATAATCATATTGTCGTCCGAACAGCAAAAAAGGGAGAAACTATCAAACTCCTTGACGAGAAAACCTACAAACTCAACCCAAATAATTTAGTAATCGCTGATAGTAAGAAACCAATGGCTTTAGCTGGAATAATGGGTGGTGTTCAGAGCAGCATCACAGAGGAAACAACAGATATTGTTTTGGAATGTGCCTGCTTTAATGCCTTGAATATTCGTCAGAGCTCTCAGGAGCTCAAGGTCGCTTCTGACTCATCCTATAGATTTGAACGAATTATGGACCCCAACCGCATAGAAGAGATCATCGACCGAACTGCTTATCTTATCCAGCAGACAGCCGGAGGAGAGATCACAAAAGGAATTGTAGATGTTTTTCCTCATAAAAAAGCAGAGGATAAAATCCAATTAAGACCTGATAGAGTCAATCGCTTATTAAAGACAGAACTGGAGATAGAAACTATGATTAACTATCTGAAAAGATTTGAATTTCAGGTCTCCAGACAGAATGATCTTTTAGAAATTACCGTTCCCACCTTTCGTCCTGATATAACCAGAGAGGTAGATTTAATTGAAGAAATTTCTCGCGCCTATGGTTACAATAATTTAGAATCAAATTATCAGACAAAGACAATTGAGAATACACGTAAGAAAAAATTACAATCCACAATTCGTAAATTCCTTGTGAATCAGGGTTTCTACGAAGCTTGCAACCTTAGCTTTTCTTCACCGGAGAAGCTAGACAAATTAGATATTTCCCCCACAGACAAATTACGTAAAGTTGTAGAACTAAAAAATCCTCTGGGAGAAGATTTTAGCATTCTTAGAACAACTCTCATACCTGATTTGTTACAAAATGTCTCACATAATCTTCATCAGAATTTCAATAATTTCAAGCTATTTGAACTAAACAAAACCTATTTCGATTTTGGCAATCATACCGAAGAGCCAATTCATCTCTGTGGTGCAATAACTGGTGATTACTTTAGTTCTTACTGGAAAGAAGATCAGAAAAGTACTGACTTTTTTGATGT
>LSCK01000050.1 GCA_001577135.1 Cloacimonetes bacterium TCS60
TTACAGTTCTATTCTCATCCTTATCAGCACTTTTTTTACTGATCATTGTTAGGCATGATCACCAGAAACCATTCCCCTACGGACCATTTTTAATAGTTGGATCACTATTCTATATTCTAGCAGGAGACACTCTGATTAACTTATATTTACGGATGTTTAATCTTTAACTAAAAAAAACAAAAATTCAGCAAGCTACAAAAACCGATTCGTTTGCTTTGCAATTAGATTCTGGTTCGTGGTCAAACTCTGGCAAAAAGAAGGGGTTCTCACCCTTAGTTATTTCCTTTGTTCGTTATTACTGGTTGTTAATTCTAAATCTCGAACCGTTGTTTTTCCAAAGTAAAATATATGGATAGGTAATCATTTCCTGTACAAAAAATAGTCGGACATAAAAATGAGATAAAGGAGAGATTATGTCAAACAATGGTAAGCGTTATAGCGATACTTTTAAGAAGCAATTAGTAGAGCTAATTAAGCACGGGAAAAGTGCAAAAGATGTTGCTTTGGAGTATAAGATAGCTAGGTCAACGGTCAATAAGTGGTATAAAGATTATACATCAAGTGGTTCTTTTAAAGCGAAAGATAATAAAGATACGAAAGAAAAAGAGTTAAAGCAATTACGAAAAGAGTTAGTACTTGCTAAAATGGAAATAGACATTTTAAAGCAAGCAGCGCTGATAATGGGACGAAACTAGCTGTGATTAAGGCTAATAGGGATAAATACAGTATCAGCGCGATGAGTAAAATGTTAAAAATAAGCAGAAGCTTAGTATATTATCAGCATATAGGTAAGCAGATAGATTCCCACCTTGAGGACTTAGTGATTTCAATATTTGAAAAGAGCAAAAAGAACTATGGATCTAGAAAGATAGATCAAGAACTAAGAAAACATTCATATAAGATATCAAGAAAAAGAATACGAGAAATCATGATAAAATACGGTTTAGTATCCAATTATACCAAAAAGCACTTTAAGGCTCATAGATCACAATGTAATGAAGAAAATATTTCTAATGTAGTTGATCGTAATTTTGAACCGGGAATATCTAACAATGTGATCGTAAGTGATTTAACTTATGTAAATGTAGGTGGTAAGTGGAACTATATTTGTATATTGCTGAATCTATATAATCGAGAGATAGCAGGTTTTTCAGCAGGTAAACGTAAAAATGCTGAGCTTGTAAGAGAGGCCTTTGCAACAGTTAAATCATCTTTGTATGATTTGAATATATTTCATACAGATAGAGGTAATGAATTTAAGAATAAAGAAATTGATGAGATGTTAGATACTTTTAAAATAATCAGATCATTAAGTAAGAAAGGAAATCCTTATGATAATTCGGTAGCAGAAGCAACATTTAAGATAATTAAGACAGAATTTGTGATGGGTAAAAATTTTAAAAACTTAGATGAACTCAGAAGAAGTTTATTTGATTATGTAAATTGGTTCAATAATGATAGAATTCATGGAAGCCTGGGATATCTGTCACCAGTTGAATATAAAAAATTGTCCGAGTAATTTCTGTACAAATTTACGTTACCTATCCATCATCACACTAATCGCAGTGAGGATCAAAGATCCAACTGCTCATGGCGAGATGACGGGACACGCCGGCATTAGTCGCATCCCGTGCTAATCAGTAAAAACGTATTTTACCTTTACAATAGTGGTGAGTTTTTTTTGGAGTAATTCAAAAGGAGAATTAAAGAATATGGAAAATATTACTTCAAGTTTAGAGGATTATCTAGAAGCAATTTATATTTTAGAGCTAAAAAATAAAGTCGCTCGTATCACAGATATTGCTACTCATTTAAATATAAAAAAATCTTCCGTTTCCAAAGCCCTAAAAATATTGGCAGAAAAAGACCTGATAAACTATGAACCATATAAATTTATTACACTTAAACCTGCTGGTGTTATTTTATCTCGCAGAATTTTGAACAAACATAAGACGCTGAAACTATTTTGCGAAAAAATTTTGCACATAAATGAAAAAGAGGCAGACAGTATTGCCTGCCAAATGGAACACTTTATTTCCTGTCCAAACTTACAACACTTTTTGCATCTGATAGAATTTTTTCAGGAAAACAAAGAAATATCAGAACTTTGGAACAAGAAATCCGATTCACTTCATAGCGATTGTGAGTTACTAAAAACTCCTCCCGAAATTTCAAGAGGAGATTAATAATTCCAAACTTTACGCTATTCAAAAATCAAATCGAATACGGACCCGGAATCAATCGCCAACCC
Source organism: Cloacimonetes bacterium TCS60 (assembly GCA_001577135.1). Lineage (GTDB taxonomy): Bacteria > Cloacimonadota > Cloacimonadia > JGIOTU-2 > JGIOTU-2 > TCS60. The sequence goes on from LSCK01000050.1 coordinate 2,252, forward strand.
CAAATATATTCTAAAATACTCCAAGCTGTGAGCAACCCAAAATACGACCAGAACATCACAGCATCGATGTTAGTAGTTTTCCTTGCATTGAAGATCGCCAGAATCGTTAAAAGCACAAATACACCACACATTATGTAAGTCGTGAAATGCGTGCGTGAAAGCACTTCAAATTGGAAGATCATAATATAATGCATACTCCAGATCATTAGAAAACTGGAAAGCGAGAACTGAATCGAAGTTTTCAAATCTTTTCTAATTTGTAAGAATATAAAAATCACCAATACTAAAATCGGTAAAAAATTCCAATGTGCAATTTCTACAGTAGCGTGCGGAATAAACAAATCTCCGTTTTCCAAAAATTCACCGACAAAACCCCAGATAGCAATCCCGCTGATGATAGCTAAAAGATTACTGAGGAATTTATTACTTTCGATCTTTTGAGATTTGATTAACGCATAAATTCCGATCCCGAATAAAATTAGAGCAGTAATCAGATATGGCACATTTCCCGTTCTGTTCGTAAATACCAAAGCCATATAGGTTATTCCGAAAAAACCTAAAGTTAGTAAAACTGTTTTTAAGCCTGTTTTCATTTTACTTTTCTCCTTTGTTATTTTTATAGAATGTGCTTACATCCGGATTTTTCTCTCCGAATTTTTCCATCAACTCGTTCATCACTTCTTTTCTGCTCAGCCCCTTTTTTTCTAATGATTTAATTAGCTTATAAGCTCCGAAAAGCGGTGAAGTTCCAATTTCGGAAGCAAAAGTTCCAATTCCCTGATTCCATACAAACATTGAAAAAAGCTCATCAAGTTCTTTTGTGGTTACACCAAAAGCATAAGACTTAATCAATTCTCTGGTTGCCTGACGGAATCTGTATGCACCGACTCCATTTGCCAACGAAAGCAGCAGTTTCGTTTTACGGTCGAATGTACTGTCTTCATTTCCCCAGATATATTCCCAGAAATTTACGGCAATATCAGCGAGTGAATCATCTATCTCTTTGAAATTT
>LSCK01000051.1 GCA_001577135.1 Cloacimonetes bacterium TCS60
AAAGATAGAATTTATAATTCAGATGATACCGAGGCAATTCAAACCGGTAATTATCTCATCTTGTATGTCCTGGATCATTCGCTGCGCATGTTACACCCGGTCATGCCCTTTATCACAGAAGAGATCTGGCAACGTCTGCAAGATTTCTATCCCGAACCACTTGCTAATTCTATTTTGTTATCACCATTTACTACCCCTCAGGAAAAATTTAAATTTTCTACAGCTGCGCATAAAATGGACCTTGTTTTTGAGGCGATTGTTGGAATTCGAGCCATGCGAAAGGATATGAATGTACCACCTGGAACAAAAATTGATATTCATATTAAATCTATAAATGGATTTGACAGACACAATCTGCAGGATAACCGAAACTATGTAAAACTGATGGCAGATGTAGCTGAAATTTATATTGGAGATGATGTAGTAAAACCTGCTAAATCTACTGCAAGTGTGGTTGGAAACAACGAAATTTTCATGCCTTTGGAAGGTATTATTGATATTGAAGCTGAGAGAAATAGATTAGTTAAAAAGCTAGATAAATTAGAGAACATCATGACAGGATGTAAGCAAAAATTAAATAATGAACAATTTCTGAATAGAGCTCCTGCTGAAATAGTTGAGAAAGAAAAAGAGAAAAAGCAAGACCTGGCCTCAACTATAGAAATTTTAAAAGCAAATATAGCATTTCTGGAATAATTGTTTTGACAAATAGTAAAATTACAGTATTTTATTCTAAAAGTGCGAAAGTGGCGGAATGGCAGACGCGCTGGATTTAGGATCCAGTAGGATCTTTCCTGTAGGGGTTCGAATCCCCTCTTTCGCACCATAATCTAAAATTAATAGAGGTTATTAATGGAACAAAAATTAGAAGAAGCAAGTCAATGTAAAAGGAAACTAGAATTGATCATTCCCCAGGACCAGGCAAAGGATGATTATTATTCTATCGTAAAAAAATATCGAAAGCACGTTAATATAGATGGCTTTCGTAAAGGGAAAGCTCCCCTGTCTACTATTGAAAATTTACTAAAAGATAAATTGAAAGTCGGCTTTATTGAAGAATTTGCTCCTAAATATTATAAAAAAGCTATAAATAACTTAGAGGAAAAGGATGTGATGCCGGTCAATAAAGGTCAATTGGTTGATTATGATTGGGTTGAAGGAAATGACCTTATTTTGAATTTCATGTTTGAAGTTGCTCCTGATATCACCTTAGATGAGTATAAAAATTTTGAGGTTGAATACGAACCAATAGCTGTTACAGATGAAATGGTCGATCAAAAATTGGAAGCGCTGCAAGAACAATATTCTACTAATAGTGAAAAAGATGATGCTATTCAAGCAGGTGACCAAGTATATTACACTATCACAAAATTAAATGGCAAAGAGGTTAACAAAAAAGAGGAAAATGGTTATAAAGTAGGACAAAATAAATTTGGCGAAAAATTCGATAATGATTTGATCGGTGCTAAAAAGAACGATACCATTGCATCAGAACTTCAATTCAAAACAGAAGACAAGGATGGAAACAAACCTCAGAAATCGATTCAAATCCAGATTAATAGTGTTAAAGAGATTGAAGAACCCGCGCTCGATGATGAATTTGCTAAGGATGTGGGTGAATATGAGAACCTGGCAGAGCTCAAACAAGATTTAAAAAAAGAACTTGCAGAGGATTTGGATGAGAAAAATGAAAGCACCAAGCATGCTACTGTGCTACAGGCAATTATTAAAAAAAATCCCTTTGAAGTTCCGGCATCTTTGGTAGAAAATTATGTAAATAGTATGGTAAAACAATCCGGTCAGTCTGATAAATTGGGCGAGCAAGAGATGGAACAATTCAAAAATATGTATCGATCTTATGCGGAAAAAGAGATTCAAACCTACTACGTAATGGAAGCATTAAGAGAGCTCGAAGATGTTGAAGTGAGCCCGGAAGAAGTTACTGCACAAATTAAACGGGATGCTAAAAGTGTTCATATGGATGTGGAGAAATATGAAAAGATGTATGGTAAAAACATTGACAAAGAGAAAATCAAAATAAAAATACAAGACAAAAAAATATTAGATAAAATTTCTGAAACTATTAAATTCAAGAAACCCAAAAAAGAGAAAAAATCTAAAGATAAGAAAAAGGAATAAGAGGAAAATATGGCTTTAATCCCAATGGTTATTGAACATTCAGGTAAAGCTGAACGTGCTTATGATATCTATTCCCGCTTGTTAAAAGACAGAATAGTTTTTGTTGGTCCGGTTATTAATGACCAATTTGCAAATACAGTTATTGCTCAATTGTTGCACCTCGAAGCAGATAGTCCCAAAAAGGATATATACATGTATATTAATTCTCCGGGTGGTTCTGTTACTTCAGGGCTCGCTGTGTATGATACAATGCAATACATAAAACCTGATGTGCAAACAATTTGTACAGGACAGGCTTCCAGTATGGGAGCAGTTTTACTCACTGCAGGAGCAGAAGGTAAGCGGTCTGCATTGCCCAATTCACGCATTATGATCCACCAACCAATGGGTGGTATAAAAGGGCAAGCAGCAGATATCGAAATTCATGCCAAAGAAATTAGCAAAATAAAGAATAAGTTAAATCAAATTTTACATAAGCATACTAAACAACCAATTGATAAAATAGAAAAAGATACTGATCGCAATTATTTCATGGATGCTAAAGAAGCCAAACAATATGGTATCATTGATGAGGTAATTGAAAAAAGGAAGTAATTTATGGAAAAAGAGAAATGTTCATTCTGTGGTAAACCAAATACAGAAGTTGGAAAATTAATCAAGGGAGTTGACGGTAATATTTGTCAGAATTGTGTTAAAATGTGTCATACAATTCTTGATAAGGATAAGGAAAAGACCTTTGACGAAAATTTTGTCCTGCCTACTCCTAGTGAAATTAAAGATTTCTTGGATCAATATGTAATCAGCCAAAGTGAAGCAAAAAAAGCTATTTCCGTAGCTGTATATAATCATTATAAGCGAATTTTTAAACATCACCTTGTAAAAGATGTTGAACTTGAAAAGAGTAATATTCTCATGCTGGGTCCTACAGGTACAGGTAAAACACTTATCGCACAAACACTAGCCAGATACATGAAAGTTCCTTTTGCCATAGCTGATGCTACTACTTTAACAGAAGCTGGATATGTAGGTGAGGATGTTGAGAATATTTTGGTCCGACTGTTGCAATCCGCAGATTATGACGTAGAAAAGGCTCAACGCGGAATTATATATATTGATGAAATTGATAAAATTGCTCGTAAATCAGAAACGCCCTCCATTACCAGAGATGTGTCAGGTGAAGGAGTGCAGCAAGCTTTCCTGAAAATTTTGGAAGGCGATAAAGTTAATGTTCCGCCTAAAGGTGGACGTAAACATCCGCACCAAGAATTCATTGAAGTCGATACAACAAATATCTTGTTCATAGTGGGTGGAGCTTTTAATAATTTAGAAAAAATTATCGAAAGACGAATAGTAAGGAAAACTGTTGGCTTTGGTTCGGATTTGATCGGAGATGCAGAAACAAAGCGAAGTGAAATTCTGGCAAAAGTCGAACCACAGGATTTGATCAAATTTGGTTTAATACCCGAATTGGTAGGCAGAATTCCAGTGCAGACCACTTTACATGAGTTGGAAGAAGAAGCTCTAGTCTCAATATTAACTGAACCCAAAAATTCTCTTGTGAAGCAGTATAAAGCACTATTTGAGATCGAAGATGTGGGACTGGAATTTGAGCAAAAGGCGTTAAAAGTGATAGCTAAAGTTGCCATAAAGCGAGGAGCTGGTGCGCGTGGATTGCGCTCAATCCTTGAATCAATTATGAATGATATTATGTTTCACCTTCCGGATAAATTGGATGTTGAGAAATGCACCATTACCAAAAAAGTTATTACAGAATCTGAAAAGCCAAAATATATCCTGTCTAAACCAAAAACTAAATCCCACAAAAAGGATGACAAAGAACAACTAGCCTAATAATGGCAAAATTCTGATCTCGATATATTTCTCATTTAACTTGACATAAATTAGCGGCTTTTCAAAAAAAGTATTCTACTAAGGTTCCACAGTAGCTCAGTGGTAGAGCAGGTGGCTGTTAACCACTTTGTCGGGGGTTCAAGTCCCTCCTGTGGAGCCATTATTTATTTATCAAGATAAAATTTTACTACCTGAAACTTGACATAAAGATATAATTATTTCAAATTTAAATCCAACATCATGGAAGAACTAACAGGATTTAAGAACACATCAATCAGCAGGAATAAGTAGAGTATATCTTGAAAACAAAGTATATCTTTATTACAGGAGGAGTAGTATCTTCGCTTGGCAAAGGTATAGCCGCAGCCTCTATAGGGTATCTCCTGAAAGATATTGGATATGAGGTTTCAATACAGAAATATGATCCCTATCTAAATGTGGACCCAGGAACAATGAATCCATTTCAGCATGGAGAGGTATTTGTTACTGATGATGGAGCAGAAACTGATTTAGATCTTGGTCACTACGAAAGGTTTCTGGATAAATCCCTAACGCAAAAATCAAATACAACAGCTGGTATTGTTTACGAAGCTGTGATAAATAATGAAAGAGATGGGAAATTTCTTGGTAAAACAGTACAAACTATTCCTCATATTACTAATGAGATAAAACAACGTTTTACACAGCTTGACCAGGAATCAGATATAGTTATCATTGAAGTTGGTGGAACAGTAGGGGATATTGAAAGTTTGCCTTTTCTGGAAGCGATTCGACAATTTATGCTACATCGTCCACGCAATCAAACTCTTTCAATTCATCTAACCCTTGTCCCATATATTAATGCAGCCGGAGAATCAAAAACAAAACCTACTCAACACAGTGTAATTAAATTACGAGAAATCGGAATCCAGCCCGATATGCTCATCTGTAGAAGTTCGCGAGATTTGAATAAAAGTATAATTTCCAAAATTTCTCTGTTCACTAATGTTTCTAAATCAAATGTAATTGTTGGAAAGGACTCTCCCTCTATCTATGAAATTCCTATTAATTTTGAAAAACAGGATATTTCAAGTAAGATATGTAAACACTTCAATATTAACTACAGACCAATTGATTTTACAGATCTGTCCTCCTATGTCAGAAAATCGAAATATATTCAAAACTCAGTAACAATTGCCATCTGCGGAAAATATGTAAAGCATCAAGATGCCTACAAGAGTATTGTGGAGAGTTTGAGTCACGCTGGTATAAATAATTCCTATCAGGTGGAGATAAAATTTATTTCAACCGAATCAATCATGCAGAAGGAAAATCAGGCTAAAGAGATAAAGAAAAAATTACATGAAGTTGATGCTGTTTTAATTCCTGGTGGTTTCGG
>LSCK01000052.1 GCA_001577135.1 Cloacimonetes bacterium TCS60
GGTTCATAAATATTTGGTGTTACGGGAATATGTACACCGGTTTCCTTAATTACTCCATTCAGGATCATTTTCACTCCAATTGCTGCTGGTAACCCAACTGTTCGTGACATGGAGGAGTCACCATTCGGGATGCCGTAGTCTATCATGGTGGCAGTAATGTGTTGTTTTTTCTGAGGAAATTCCGCTTCAAATTCATGCTGCATAACTAGCATATCGCGTTCATCCGATTTATATTTCAATTTTTTCAATAAGATTTTGCAGAAAACATCCATAGCTGTGCCCTGTCGCAATTCTATCTGTTCATCTCCAAGCATTCCTAACCATTCCATCCTGTGAATAGGATCAGCATCAACTGAGACGTCCCATTGCTCAGCTAGATTTTTATTCAGGTCACTATATTTATCTACTGTAACCAGTTTTCTCATAAAATCTGCATATGTGAGATCAGTCAGGTCATAATTTTTCTCATCATCCACCATGCCCAAATCCACGAGCAGCTTCATGGTTTTGCACCAGCCTGGATAGCGCAGTGTACCACGGAACATTGTATCTGTGCTTTCAATACTGTAAATTTTCTTATAAGGAACAGAATCGCGATTTGGGTATGCTTCTAATTCACCAAAATTAGGAATATCGATCTTCCAGTGGTTGGCAAATAGTTCTGGTCCCGGGATATCGATAATCTCTCTATCTTCCAGGTAACGAGCAGAATTTTTTCCTGCTTTGACAACACCACGTGGGCTCCAGGAAAATTTATAGCCCCAGGGATTGGTGTTTGCTTCCGGAGCAGGCAAACCGCCACAATAGGATCTAAAACTCTTTATTTGTCCCCCTTGATCTTTGACCGAATCAATGATTTTCATAGCAGACATGTGATCTATACCGGGATCCACACCAATTTCATTCAGAAGCATCACGCCTGCCTTTTTTGCATCTTCATGCAATGATTTCATCTCATCGCTAACATAGGAGGTGGTAACCATATGCTTTTTATGCTTAATACATTCTTGGGCAACTTTAGGATGGAATGTATAGGGTAAAAGGCTAACTGCAAGATCGTGCTCGGAAATAAGTTTACTCAATTTTTCATCATTTTTTACATTTAGGGCTATAGCTTTGCCTCTGGCATGGCCATTCACCAATTTCTCTGCTTTGCTTACAGTTCTACTGGCAACAGTTACAAGAAAATTTGGTTGATCAAGTAAATATTCCACATGTGGTTTGGAAACCAGGCCGGCTCCTAATATCAATATTTTCTTTTGTGCTTTGCTCGCATCTTTACTGTTCATTTAGACTCCTTTTATTTAGTTAAATATTCCTGTAAATATTTGTATTTTTGGGTCAGATTGCCCTGATAAAGGATAAGTGCTTTCTGTAAGGGCTCAGGTAATAGCGCCTTATGCATTTTCCCGTTCTTAAAAGCATTTAATATCTGGGGAATGAATTTTACTAAAATGTGACTAAAATCAGTGGATGAATCCACAGGTATTTCGCAGGGAAGATTATCTCTGGTCATGATCATTACCCCATTTTGTTTAAAATTATTAGTCGTGATCTGTTGAATAGGATCATAGAGATAAAAAGGATTGTCAGGTTCAGTAATCCTATTAGACATCTCAATTGATCCTTCTATATCACAGGTTATATCTCCTATAACTTTTAATTTTTGTCTGGGATTTGCTTCGAATATTGAACGTAATTTATTCTTCGTAACCAGTTTGGGATAATCCGGGGTCCAAAAAATTGTATTTATGAGGATAGATAATTGGGGTAGATAGTTATAGAATTTGGATTCATATTTCTCGGGATTATCATAATAATCTTGTAGAAGGAACTCTTTGTTTCTGTTTTTGGCAATGACCATATCTTCCTCTTTGAAAATTACAACATAGATATGATTTTCGGAGTGAAAGCCATTCTGTTGTAGTTCAAAGAGTTGATCAGGTTCGATCTCAATAATAGGCAAAAGTTTTAATATCTCCTGCGCTCCTTTGGAAACGTGCCCATATCCGGCAATTCCGCAAACTAATGGTAAGGCGTCTGGAGGAAATCCATTTTCAGAGATATCTCTACCAATTTGCATGATCTCATTTTTCATTGCCTCCAAATTGTCATATTGATATGATTTTTTTATCTCCCTAAATGGGTTTTTTATTCCTTCGGCCTCTAGCTTTTTTCCATAGCCCCAGAGAGAATTGACCATCCCGGCAATGCCAGCAAATCGACCGAAAAAGATCATGCGGCGGTCGTGCTGATTTGTAATTGTTTCATAATCGATGAGATTATTGCTTAACTCCATCATTTTTTGCAACATAGCCATATTATAATCTTGCCCTTTGATCGTATGAGAGAAAAACATATAACTACCATTTTTCCGGAAGAATTTAGCCGGCATCTCTTTAACGCCCAGGATTAACTGACATTGAGAAAGATCTTCCTGGATAATCGCACCTGATTCTTTATATTGCTTATCAGAAAATACTCGGATAGGGGAGGGCTGAACAATTGTATCGATATTGTATTTTGTTTTTAGGGGCTTAACATGTTCGGGTATGAGTGGAGTGCGTACTTCCCATTTACTTTTGTCTTCTCTCCTGATACCGATTTTCATTTAACCTACTCTATTATTTTATTAATTGACGAAAAGTTCTATTAATGATTTTTAATCCATCTTCTAACTGCGCTTTTGTAATGGTGAGGGGTGGAGCAAACCGAATGATATTACCATGGGTTTGTTTTGCCAGGAGGCCATTATGTTTTAACTGCTTACAAATTTCCCAGGCCTCGATTTCCTTAGTTTCATCAATCACAACAGCATTTAAAAGTCCCTTACCTCTAATCTTTTTAATTAAGGGGGAGTCGATGTTTCTCAGTTCTTCACGAAAGACTTTTCCCAGGTCAGCAGCTTTATGAGCGAGATTTTCATCTCTTACTACTTCCAGAGCTGCCTTAGCTACGGTACAAGCCAGTGGGAAACCACCGAAGGTAGAGCCGTGTTCACCCGGCTTGAAGACTTCCATTTTATCATCATCTGCCAATACAGCTGATACAGGTAGCACACCGCCGGATATAGCTTTACCTAGAATTAGAACATCCGGTCGAACCTCTTCCCAGTCACAAGCCAAAAGTTTACCAGTGCGAGCAATTCCTGTTTGCACCTCGTCCGCAACGAAAAGCACATTGTGTTTCTGACAGAGCTCGTAACTTTTCTTAAGATAGCCATCTTCTGGCACCTTAACACCAGCTTCACCCTGAATTGGTTCAACTACAAATCCTGCGATTTCTTTTCCCTGTTCTGTTAAAATTTTTTCTAAAGCATCAATATTATTGTAGGGGATAATTTCAATTCCGGGCAAAAACGGTCCAAAATTTTTATAGGCAGTCGGATCAGTCGAAGCGGATATTACACCTGTGGTGCGGCCGTGAAAATTGTTTTCACAAAAAACCAATTTTGCCTTGTTCGAATCTATTCCCTTTTTCTCATAGCCCCATTTTCTTGTTAATTTAATAGCAGTTTCAACTGCTTCCGCACCTGTATTCATGGGCAGAACTTTATCATAACCAAAAAATTCAGTCACGAACTTTTCATATTCGCCCAATTTGTTATTATAGAATGCACGTGAAGTTAGGGTAAGGATATCGGCTTGTTTTTTTAGAGCTTTAATTATTTTGGCATGGCAATGTCCCTGGTTCAGAGCTGAGTAGGCAGAGAGAAAATCAATATATTTTTTACCTTCTGGATCCCAGACAAAAGGACCTTTTGCTTTTGCAATAACCACGGGTAAAGGATGATAATTGTGAGCACCATATTTATTTTCCAAATCCATTGCCTTTTGGGAGCTTATATTTCCGTGAACTGGTTTTTTTACCATATCTTTACCTCATAAAATTTTTGACCTTTGTAAAAAAATAGGACCTGTTTTGTCAAGTCCAGCAGATTTGCTAGAAAAAATTATTGATAAACTATGATTCTGTGCCAAATTTTCTTATCAGTTTTCTGAGGAAAGTAAGATTTTACAGATGTGCATCAGACAATTTTTGAATAAAATTTTGTTTATCCTGGAATCCATCTTGAGATAATAATTTAATAGAGCAAAAATTCCAAAACTAAATATAAATTCATTGACTGATTTAAGCGGAATCAGAAATTATTAATTTAATCGATCAAAAGGATTAAGCATATGCCAAATAATATACTAATTACCGGTAGACCCAATGTGGGTAAAACAACTCTTATTAATAAAATCAGAAAAAATCTGGATTGTAAAATCGGTGGATTTATTACCTTTGAAAAACGAAGAAACGGGAAGAGAACCGGTTTTTATATCCAGGATTTCGCAGGGAATAGAATGACCATGGCAGATGTCAATATCAAATCTCCTTATCGCGTATCAAAATATTATGTGGATATTTCAGCATTTGAAGAAATAGGTGTTCCTGCTCTGGAGAGAGCAAAACACAGAGCAGATATCGTAATAATTGATGAAATAGGTCCCATGGAGACTTTTAGTGAGAAATTTTGTAACATGCTAGAGAGTCATTTTGATTCTGGAAAATTATTGCTAGCGTCAATCAAAAAAAGGGATTATCCATTTACTACTAAGTTGAAGAATCGTGACGATGTAACTATTTTTAGCTTGAATTACCAAAATAGGGAGAATTTGTTACAGCCAATTTTAGCAGAAATAGATAATAACCTATAAAAAATATTGTAACGTTTTGGACTATTTTACGTATTAATTATAGAGATGGACCTAGAAAATATACAACTTGAAAAAGAAGCTATAAGAAAAGCAAAGCGAGATAAGGAAGCATTTGAATTTCTTTATCGAAAATATTTTCCCAAAATTAATAATTTAATTGTACTTAACTTTAATCGTAGATCTTGGCTTTTTTCCATTTACCCCTTTTAAAACTAATAAAGGCTATAATTAGGACCAATAAATTACTTATAAGCATAGACCACCAAACTGCATCATAAGGGTGATTGGCTAGAGGTTTGGCTATAGTTGTAAAAGCGTTTTGCAAAATTCCAGTTTTAAAAATATTCAGTTTTAAAACTGCACCTGACAGAACAAAGACAAATGGTATGCGAAAAGCCCAAAGTCTTAGAATATTAAAAGTCATGACAAATTTTGTGTGTCCCGACCCATTAAAAACACCAAAAAAGACAAATACCATAGAAAAAAGGAAGGCTGCAACTGCTATCACTTTTGTCATTCTTTGTCCTAAGATAAACACTTGTTGATCCTTAATGAATATTTGAGTAAGGTGTCCTCCAAAGAAAAATATTATAGTACCACCGATCAACATAATCACAGCAACAACTTTTAAAGTTACCCAAAGACTTTCTTCTGCTCTTTCGGGATTTTTTGCACCCAAATTTTGCCCAACTATCGCTTCCAAAGCCTTACCGAATCCCATGGATGGTAGCATAAAGAAACTCATTAATCTTTTACCAATAGAAAAGGCTGATATTACCAAAGTCCCAAAAGTATTAACAAATCCTTGCAGAACAATGAAACCAAGGCTGGTCATGGATAATCCTAATGAAGCTGGAAGGCTAATATTTAAAATTCGCTTCAGCATTTTGGTATCTGGTTTTAAGTTTTCCCAATGTGGCTTTAGAATTTTAAATTTTTTCAATATCAGAATTATGGAGAGGATTCCGGCTATAGCTCTTGCAGTGAAAGTTGCAATAGCAGCCCCGGTTGTTTCCAACCTGGGAAAAAAGGAAACTCCAAAAATTAATAGAGGGTCCAGAACCACATTAATTGTGATTGCCACTATTTGTATTTTTAGGGGAGTCATGGTATCTCCCAGCCCTCTGGCAAAACTCTGAAAAGAGATGAAGATAATCATAAAAGGCATAGCGTATAGAATAATGGAAAAGTAAGTATTAGCCTTCAGAAAAATAGATTCGGGGGTGTTTAATAAGCGTAAAATATCTTTTGAATAGAAATAATTAACAGCAATCATGATTAGGAAAAATAGAATTAAGATATTGCTGAATTGTCCCACAACATGTCGTAATTTATCGGGCTGGTTCGAGCCTTTATACTGGGAAACCAAAGCAGTGCCAGCAGTCGTTAGTCCAATTCCTATTGCTAAAAAAAAGAAGACAATTGGAAATGACATTCCTGCAACTGATACTGCACCTTTTGCGTTCTCACCTAATTTGCCTAACCAGAAAACATCCACCACATTGTATATCATCTGGAGAAGATTGGATAGAACTATTGGGAGTGATAGTGTTATCAGGTTTTTTAAGAGATTTCCCTCAGTTAGGTCAATTGATTTATTAGGTTGCATGGATTATCAAAATCTATTACGGGCTTGGTCTGAAGCCTGTGGAAGAGATAGCTTGAGCAATGATATTTTGTACTTCCGAAAATGCTTTTGAAACCGATTGAGCAATTAAATCCATGTGGGAGATCTCTTCGATTCTCTTCTCTGCAACTTCCAATTCATCTTTGCTAAATATCTGCCTTTTTAGGTTGCAAATATTTATAAGTGATATCAGCACGATATCGCGTGGAGCTGGTATTTTCTCATTTAGTATAGTTTCCCTGATGCGTGATTTTACCTCCTGCTCCTCCTTATTATCAATCACAGGATAACATCTTTTACAAAAAACCCATAGAATTTTATGCTTTTCCTTTTTGAGTATGTTTTTGTCGATCAATCTTTGCAATAGATATTCTTTCAGGTTAGTAAATTTATTTGCTATCGATTTGATCAAAAAAGTAGTATTCTTGTTCATATCAGATTTCTTTAATATATTTAAGGTTTTGTCTAACAGCTTATCTTCAGTAGGGGAATCATCAATTAAATAAATGTGGTCTAAATCAGAATCAATTCGCTCTTTTATGGCTAGTTCCATCAAGAGGGCTCCGATTAACCCATATTCAATTGACATCATAGGAGTATCTACAAAAGTTCCATTTTCATCATCCAGAGCAAGGAGAAGCAGTTCTTCTGCATATGTTAGCATGATCACCTCCGAATTTTTTTTGAATTGTATAAACAAATTGCCTGATTATTTTGTCAAACAAATCATTTTTAGCACTCTAGAAAACTGAGTGCCAATTTGTTGACAAATCTTTGCTTGCGTCTATATTTTTGTACAAAATTAATATTAAAAGGAACTAAAATGGCAAAGAAAACCAAGAAAAGTGGAACTCTATCGATACATAGTGAAAATATTTTTCCCATAATAAAAAAATGGCTCTATTCACAGCACGATATTTTTTTACGGGAACTTATTTCTAATTCTGCTGATGCTATGCAAAAACGTGCCGCAATCCAATCTGATATTGATAAGAAGGAATTGAAAATTGATGTTAAAATTGATAAAAAGAAGAATACAATTAAAGTGATCGATTATGGCGTTGGTATGGATGAAGAAGAAGTTGCAAAATATATCAATCAAATTGCTTTTTCCGGAGCAGAAGATTTTGTAGAAAAATTTAAAGACAAGCAGTCTGACTTGATCGGACATTTTGGTCTGGGCTTTTACTCAGCTTTTATGGTAGCTGGCAAAGTTACGATCGATACTCTATCCTATAAAAAAGATGCAGAACCGGTGTTCTGGGAATGTGATGGAGAACGTGAGTTCTCCCTGGGGAAAGGA
>LSCK01000053.1 GCA_001577135.1 Cloacimonetes bacterium TCS60
AATTCTTTACTCTTTTTCCTTAAATCCTGTAATCTTAATACTCTTTCTTATGTCTCTAAAATTTATCCATTTTCACTTGCTTTCGGAACTATGGCATCTTTAGGGCAAACTTCCAGGCAAATACCGCATCTAATACATGTTTCTTCATCGATTTCATGTAGTTTTTTCACTTCACCCGCAATAGCATCCACCGGACATTTTTTGGCACAGATAGTACAACCTATGCAATCATCCTTTTTGATAACCGGTTGTGGTCTCTCCTGAATTTGATCTTCTATAGCACCTGTGGGACAAACTTCTGCGCATAGTCCACAAACAACACATTTACTGTAATCAATCACAGCTAGATTATTTTCCATAGATATTGCATCTACGGGACATTTTTTTTCACAGAGAGAACATCCTATGCAAGCAGTTTCGTTACCGCAGCTCTTTTTGGCAACACCGCCTGTGTCATGTGACATACAAAGAATATTAACTTTTTTACTAATTGGAATTAGCTCTATCAGATCCCTGGGACAAGCTTCTACGCAATTACCACACCCTGTACATTTTTCCTTATCCACGATTCGCATATTATTTTCATCAACTTCAATAGCATTAAAGGGACAGGCAGCCACGCAGTCGTTGTATCCAAGACAGCCAAACCCGCACATGTTATGTCCTCCATCGAGGTCTTCTGCAGCCTGACAGGATTTTATTCCCTGATTTTTGAATTTAAAAATTGTATTGTTATTTCCCCCACTCTGGCATTTAATTAGGGCAATTTTTCTTTCCTGTTTTCCCGCTTTTTTCCCCATGATTTTAGCAATATGTTTGATTGTTTCCTCTCCCCCAGGAGCACATAGATTAATTTCCTCATTTTTCTTAACTACTGCCTCTGCATATTGAGCACATCCGGCGTATCCGCAAGCACCACAATTTGCACCGGGAAGGACCTCTTCTATTTCTTCGATCTTGGGGTCGATATCTACATGAAATATTTTAGAAGATATAGCTAATCCTATACCAAAAATAATACCTAAACCGCCTAAAACTATAACAGCTGACGTTACCATCTATTGCTCCTTTATCTGCCTAAATGTTTAATTTAAAATTTTAATTAGAATTTTAATCCGGAAAATCCAAGGAAAGCCAGAGCCATCGTTCCCGCTAAGATAAATGCGATGGGCATTCCCTTAAAAGCTTTGGGTACTTTAGCTCTATCCAACCTTTCTCTCATCCCAGCCATAAGTAACAACACAAGCGTGAAACCCACACCGGAAGCCATACCATTTAATAAAGCTTCAATAAAATTATAATTTTCTGTAATATTTAAAATCGAAACTCCGAGTACAGCACAATTTGTCGTGATTAATGGAAGATAAATCCCCAGAGCTTTATATAATTCCGGAGCTGATTTACGAATAACCATCTCTACAAACTGTACCAGCACAGCAATACTTAGTATGAAAGTAATTGTCCGCAAAAATGTTAGATCATAATTGAATATCCCGGTTACAGGAGATAGAAAAAAGTGGTTGATGAGCCATGTAAAAACAGAAGCCATCGTCATCACAAAAATTACTGCCATACCCATTCCTAGAGCAGAATCCAACTTCTTGGACACTCCAATATAGGGACATAATCCCAGAAATCTAACTAAAACAAAGTTGTTAATAAAAATAGCACTAATAATAATAAAAAACAAGTTTGAAATTTGCATAATCTCTCCCTAATTATTCTTTTTTTTTAATTGATTAAATAGCCCCATAAGCAAGCCAATGGTAAAAAAAGCTCCAGGTGGAAGGATCGCTACAATCATAGGTTTGTAAGATTGAGGTAAAATTTGCATATTCAAAAATGTTCCAGAACCAAGTATTTCTCTAAAAGTAGCAATTATAACAAGGGCAAGTGTAAATCCAATACCCATTCCCAATGCATCCAAAATCGACAGGCCAACTCCATTCTTACTGGCAAATGCTTCAGCCCGGCTCAGGATAAGACAATTCACCACAATTAATGGAATGAAAATTCCCAGACTTTTGTGCAATGGGGGTAAATATGCATGCATTGTCATATCCACGATCGTTACAAAAGAGGCAATAACAAGGATGAAGCAGGGAATACGGATTTTTGCTGGAATGAAATTTTTTATCAATGAGATGATCAAGTTGGAGCCCAGCAGAACAAATGTTGCAGCAGCTCCCATGCCAATAGCATTTTCTACAGAAGTACTAACAGCCAGGGCAGGGCACAGCCCCAGAGCCATAATAAAGACAGGATTTTCTTTAATTATACCTTTTGTGAATTCCCCGATCGCTTTCATTCTGCTCCTTTATCTAATTGTTTCATCATATCTTTTTTAATTGTCAAAAATTCATCTCGGATAGAATTAGTAACCGCACGCGTGGTTATTGTCGCACCAGTAATGGACTTTATTTCTCCCCCATCTTTATCAACTTTTATAGTTGATGGATCTTTGTGTGAGAAATGCTGAGTAAAGTCCGTAGATGTGCAATTTGCTCCCAAACCAGGTGTCTCTTGTTGTTTAATTATTTTAATTTTATCAATCTTCAAATCAAGGTTTATACCGACCATTGTAACGACTTTCGTACTACTACTGTAGCCCTGTCCTGCAGATTTATAAGTAAAACCAACTAATTCACCTGCCTGGTTGTATCCTTTATAAAAGAGAATACTATCAGGCTCAAAATCAGGTTGACCTGATGCAATATTATTTACATCCACAGCGGTAAAGCTCTCTTTTACGGCATCAGGTAAAACCGCTTTTCTGGCAGCTTCGATTGCGGCTTTATTATTTGCTTCAATTATCGGTTTTGTTCTGCTGTATAAGACAGAGAGGATTGTGCTGGAAATTACACAAATTATCAATAAAATTCCAGTTGGTTTTAAAATATTCTTCATAATCACCTCTTCTTAAGATTTGCTCTTTGCTTTTTGAAAACCAAACACTTTTGCATTAGTCATTTTATCAATCAAAGGTACAGCGAGATTCATCAATAAAATAGAATAACTAACTCCTTCCGGATAACCACCCCAGATACGTATTACTACTGTTAACAGACCAGCTCCCATGCCAAATATGACGCGGCCTTTTCTGGTTACGGGCGATGTTACCATATCAGTAGCCATAAAGAAGGCACCCAGAATTAGTCCACCTGAAAATATGTGAAACAAAATCGGTCCCGAGAAAAGTCCTTCTATTCCACCCAGCATCCAGCTCAAAAAAGCAACTGTGCCAATGTAGGAAATGGGAATTCGCCATTCGATATAATGTTTATAAACAAGGACAGCAGCACCCAGTAACAAAGCAGCAGCAGAAACTTCACCAATACAGCCACCTATGTTACCCCAAAATAAGTTTTCGATAAAAGATAATGAAGAGAGTTGGTTAAATACAGTATGGGCTGATTCACCCGCTGTTCCAGAAACTATATCTCCTCTAACCTGTTGCGCTAAATTTAAAGGAGTAGCAGACGTAATTAAATTCCCCAGCATCTGGTTTCCACCTTCAATTATATGGGTTTTGAGGCCAGAAACAGTAGAAGTGCCAATTTCATACAATTTTGTGGACCAACCGGTGGTCATCTGTACAGGCCAGGATGCCATGAGGAAAGCTCTCCCCAAGAGAGCAGGATTTACTGGATTATAGCCCAGTCCACCGAAAATTTGTTTACCAATACCTACAGCAAAGATAGCTCCTACAACCGGTAGCCACCAGGGAGCTGTTGGTGGAATATTATAGGCAAGCAGCATACCTGTAACCACTGCACTGCCGTCAGAAATTGTAACTTCTCTTTTTGTGGCTAATTGAATAACTGCCTCTGTAACAACGGCAGTAATAATTCCCAGAATAGTAAGAAATACTGAATACCAGCCAAAAAAGATAAAAGCTGCGATAAGCGCGGGTATCAAAGTGGCAACTACAGTCCACATTACCCGGGGAACATTTACACCTTCATGTAAGTGAGGGGAAGTAGAAACATTTAGTAATTTCACTGAAAATCCTCCATAAATTTATTAGTATTAATTATCTAATTTACCGATTTCTAATTTACCAAGTTTAATCCATTGCACAAGATTGATATGAGAGGGACAAACATAAGCGCAGGAACCGCATTCCATACAATCCATACAATTTAATTTTCTCGCTTCTTCATACGCTTCATGCTTAACAGCTTCTGCAATGAAAGTGGGAGTTAAATTCATGGGACAGGCATCCACGCAACGTCCACATCGCAAACAAGCACTCTCCGGAGTTTCATCGACTGCATCCTCCCCCATAAATAATGTGCCGGAAGAAGTTTTTGTAACAGGTGTTTCCATATCGCTTAACGCAAATCCCATCATTGGACCACCTGAGATCAACTTGCCAATGGGTTCTTTAGTGCCTTCACAAAAATCCAGCATGTCGGATATGGGAGTACCAACCGGCACCTTTAGATTTCTAGGATTTTTTACAATTTCACCGCTCAAGGTTGTTATACGATCAATAAGAGGTTTGCCGGATGTCACTGCCTCATAAACTGCATAAGCAGTTCCTACATTCTGAACAACTACACCAATCTCCATTGGTAAGCCCCCAGCAGGTACTTTGCGTTTCGTAGCAGCATAGATGAGCTGCTTCTCTGCACCCTGCGGGTAACGCAATTTAAGAGGAACAAGTGTAAGATCCTTTTCACTTTTCAGCTTCTCTTTCATCAATTTTATAGCGTCCGGTTTGTTGATCTCTATACCTATCATGCCGCGTTTTGCAGAAACTGTTTTCATGATCATCTTAAGGCCGGCAATGATCTCGTCGGCTTGAGCCAGCATCAATCTATGATCAGCAGTAAGATAGGGTTCGCATTCCACCCCGTTCAGAATCACTGTGTCAATCGGTTTATCATCCGGAGGAGATAGCTTTACGTGAGTGGGAAAACCCGCTCCACCCATACCACAAATACCTGCCTTCTTTACTTTTTCGACAATCTGTTTCGGTTTCATCTTAGTATAATCATTCTGCTCCAAAGGCTCTTTTTGCCATTCATCTTTACCATCATTTTCAATTTGAAGTGCCATCTGAGTACTGCCGGTAGGATGAGGAAAATTTGCTATCTTTTTTACTTTTCCCGAAATTGGCGAATGCATGGGAATAGAGACAAAGCCTTTTGGTTCAGCAATAATCTGTCCTTTTTTCACCTCATCACCGGGCTTCACTATTGGGTTAGCGGGAGCGCCAATATGTTGACTGAGATGAACTGTAACAAAATCGGGAGCAGGCAACTTTTCGATAGGCTTGTCTTTAGTTAAATATTTATGATCGTGTGGGTGGATCCCACCTTTAAAAGTTTTTGCTCTCATATACCAACCTTTTATTTGATAATTTTTAAAAATTAATCTTCGAAAATTGCTCTTACAAAGTTCTTGGCATCAAACTGCCTGATATCATCAACCTGTTCACCGGTACAAATTGCTTTTACAGGTATATCAAGCTTATCCTTGATGCCAATGGCAACACCGCCTTTAGCAGTGCCATCTAGTTTTGTCAAGATAACCCCGGAGATGGAAAGAGGTTTTACAAAATTCCGGGCTTGCTGAATACCATTTTGGCCTGTAGTAGCATCTATAACCAGATAAGTTTCATGCGGAGAATTTTTTATGACTTTGTCTGCGGTTCTGTTTATCTTCTCCAGTTCCTTCATCAGATTCACTTTGGTATGCAATCTGCCGGCAGTGTCTATAAGCACAACATCGAATTCTTTTGCCTGGGCAGAAGTCAAGGCACTATAAACCACAGAAGCTGGGTCTGCACCGTGCTTGCTGCCAATAATATCAGCTCCCACATTTTTTGCCCAGATATCGAGTTGCTTGTGTGCTGCAGCTCGGAATGTATCTGCCGCTACCAGCAGAACACTGTTACCATTAGCCAAATATTGATGGGCAACTTTGGCAATCGTGGTTGTCTTTCCGGTTCCATTAACACCTACAAACATAATAACATAGGGCTTCTGATCGGGTAAATAATCGATTCCGCTAGTATCCTTATACTCCATTTCTAAAATATCTATAATTATTTTTTCCAAAACAGAATATATTTCATCACTACTTGAAATTTTGTGAAGGCGGATTTTCTCTTCCAATTCATCTATGATTTTAGAAGTAATATTTACCCCTAGATCAGCTTGAATAAGAATATCTTCAATCTCTTGAATAAGATCTTCGTTCACTTTTCCACTAAGACGTATCACCTCTGCGATCCTCTTGACAAAGGAATTATGAGTCTTAGCTAATTTTTTCTTCAGTTTATCTAGTATTGACAAGCCTTTACTCCAAATTTTTACCTTATAACTGAATTATAGAATTATTAATCAAGTTTAGTGGTAAAAAAATTATCGGATAGAGAGAAATTCCTGGGAAAATTCAAGGTTCACTGAAACAATAAACTTTGGAAGCCTTTAATGACTAATTATTTTTTGTAAAATCTTCCCTGCCGTATCCACTCTGATTTAATTCATATAATTGCCATAATTTATCATTTTTGGTGATAAGTAGAGA